>JAFUZV010000188.1 GCA_017476425.1 Selenomonadaceae bacterium | reverse complement strand
TACAATACAATACAATACAATCTTCTTCTAATGATTTTATTTTAAATTTGAAGCGACAATTTGATATTAAGTCTCACGATTTAATTTGTCGAGTTGCTAAGTCAGTTGATCTTTCAAGTTGGATTTCAGAACAAAATTATGTTCATCAAATGCTTGCAAAGCGATTATGTGAAAATTTTTCTGATTCTGATAAATATAAAGTTGAAATTAATTATTTGCGCTCCAAAAATGAACTTATGTTATTTCCATATCCTTTTATCGAAGAATATGATCCAAATCAGATAAAAATTCAATTCGATAGCCAAAATCAATTAAAATATGTTATTCATCGAGGCAAAAAATTATATTTTCCGGTAGATCGTGATGATGAATCAATAAGAAGTGAATATAATCGACTTCTCATTGAACAAGATGAACGTTGTCCACATAATTATTTTGACGATGTTTGCAATGTTGAAGAAGACAGTATATTTGTAGATTTAGGTGCGGCGGAAGGTATAATTTCATTGAATGTAGTGGAGAAAGCAAAAGAAATTTATCTTGCCGAAAGTTCTGATTCATGGATTAAAGCATTGAGATATACATTTAGCGATTATGCTGATAAAATTCATATTGTGAAAAAATTTGCTTGGCAATACGATACTGAATCAACTTTTTGTTTAGATACTTTGCTTACTGAATATAAGAATGAAAAAATTTTTATCAAAATGGACATTGAAGGATCAGAATATGATACAATTCAGGGTGCAAAAAATGTTCTGATGAATAACGATTGTCGTTTATCATGTGCCACTTATCATGCTGAGGAAGATGCTTCAAATATAAAAAATTTACTTGAAAATTGTGGTTATCGTACTTGGTTTAGTGATGGTTATATGCTTTTTTTCTATGGCAATATGACTATGTTAAATGGTAAGTACGAAAGAATTAAACCGCCATATTTCAGAAAATGTATTATAAGAGCGATAAAATAAATTAAAAATCAAATCTTAATTATAATGATGACACGGTGAAGGAGGACAATTTTAATGTTTGAAAACAATGTCATCTGTAAATTACTGAATATCAAATACCCTATTTTTCAAGGTGGAATGGCTTGGATAGGTACAGCTGAACTTGCCTCTGCTGTGTCTAATGCCGGCGGTCTCGGTTTAATCGGTGCCGGACATATGCCGCCGGACATTCTCAGAAAAGAAATTCAAAAGTGTAAAGGCTGGACTGAAAAGCCATTCGGCGTGAATATTATGTTAATGTCGCCTTTTGTCAAAGAAGTTATGCAGGTCGTTGTTGATGAAAGAGTTCCAGTTGTAACAACCGGCGCAGGCAATCCGGGTGAATATATGCCAGCGTTGAAAGAGATCGGTACGAAAGTTATTCCGGTTATTGCGTCAGTAGCACTTGCAAAGCGTCTTGTTCGTGGCGGAGCTGATGCAGTTATTGCTGAAGGTTGCGAATCAGGCGGTCATATTGGTGAAATTTCTACAATGCCATTGATCCCTCAAGTTGTTGATGCGGTTGAAGTTCCTGTTATTGCGGCAGGTGGTATTGCTGATTCTCGTGGTATGGCG
Organism: Selenomonadaceae bacterium; assembly: GCA_017476425.1. Classification (GTDB taxonomy): domain Bacteria; phylum Bacillota; class Negativicutes; order Selenomonadales; family Selenomonadaceae; genus Quinella. The sequence goes on along the minus strand of JAFUZV010000188.1, from coordinate 9,259 downwards.
GCAGCTTTTGCTCTCGGTGCAAGCGGTATTCAAATGGGAACCAGATTTGTATTGTCTGAAGAGTGCATTGCTCATCCGAATTATAAAAATCTTGTACTTAAGGCAAAAGATCGTTCGACGGTTGTTACAGGTCGTACTCTCGGACATCCGGCTCGTGTTATTGCTAACAAGTTGACAAGAACTTATCTTGAAATGGAAGCTAACGGCGCATCTAATGAAGAACTTGAAAAGCTCGGCGTTGGAAGTTTACACCGTGCAACTCACGAAGGTGACGTTGAAAATGGATCAGTTATGATCGGACAAATTTCCGGTATGCTTGAAGATATTAAACCTGTCAAACAGATCATTGAGGACATTGTAAACGGCTTACCTAACGTTGTTGAAAATCTTCAGAGTAAATTTTAAAGTGGTCGAGGTGATTTTATGTCAAAGTTAGCATTTGTATTTCCGGGTCAAGGTGCGCAGTCGATCGGTATGGGAAAAGATTTTTATGACAATTATGACGTTGCTAAAAAACTTTTCGATGAGGCTGATGAAGTACTTGGTTATTCGATCAAAAAAATGTGCTTTGAAGGATCAGAAGATGATTTGAAGTTGACGGCTAATACTCAACCGGCGATTTTGATCGTCAGCGTGATCGCAAATGAAGTTTTGAAGTCAAACGGCATTCAACCTGATATTGCAGGCGGTCATAGTCTTGGTGAATATTCTGCACTTGTTGCGGCGGACGTGATCGACTTCAAAGATGCAGTTATGCTTGTTCATAAGCGTGGACAATTTATGCAAGAGGCTGTACCAGTTGGTGAAGGCGCAATGGCAGCGATTATTGGTCTTGACGATGATAAAATTGTTGAGGTCTGCAATAAAATTTCTGCTGAAGTCGGTGAAGTGCAAGCTGTTAATTTCAACTGTCCGGGTCAAACGGTTATAGCCGGAACGACTAAAGGCGTTGAATCTGCTGTTGAGGATTTAAAATCACTTGGTGCGAAAAAAGCAGTTGTTTTACCTGTCAGTGCACCGTTTCATAGTACATTAATGACACCGGCGGCGAAAAAATTAGCGATTGAACTTAAAAAAGTTAATTTCCGTGATGCAAAATTTCCGATCGCTGCTAATGTCAATGGTGAACTTGAAACGAAAGCTGAAGAGATCAAAAAGAATCTTATCACGCAGGCGGATCACCCGGTTAAATGGATCGCTTGCGTTGAGGCAATGAAAAATTTCAATGCAGATACTTTTGTTGAAGTCGGTCCGGGTAAAACTCTCTGCGGTTTCAATAAGAGAATCGATCGCAAATTGATCAGTCTCAACGTTGAGGATATTGAAAGTTTAAATAAAACGCTTGAACATTTTGGAGAATGAGGAATTTAATTTATGGACGAAAAATTTACAGCTACTGAATTGATTCGGAGATCAGTAGAGATTGAAAATCATTTGACTGACGATCTTTCGAGAAAAATTTATGATATTCGTCTTCAATATTTGATTGATAGGAATAATAATTCTTTTCAAAATAATATAAAGGCAGTTTGTCAAACGATTGATGAAAATTCAAAATTAAATTTCATTGAGAAAAATGTCGGTAAATTTGATACGATTGTAATATTCGGAAGTGGTAAAATTGGTCGTTACGCATTTAATTTATTAACAAATTCAAAGTATAAAAGTAAAAATTTTATATTTTGTGATAATGATTCAAGTAAATGGAATACAAAAATCTTTGATACCAAAATTGTTTCGCCGGAAGAACTCATTAAAAATTACTATGATAGTATTGTGATTGTTGGAGCGGCTTTTAAAAATAAAATTGACATAAATAAACAACTTATGGAATTAAAATTTCCTAAAGAAAGAATCATTACAGGTTGTTTTAGTAAATTTTTTGGTTGGCAATATTTTGATTATCTTAAGTCAAATGAGAATGAAATTTTTATTGATGTTGGAAGTTTAGATGGTTTAACGTCAGTTGATTTTGTTTCTTGGGCAACAAAAGGATATGATTATATTTATGCTTTTGAGGCGAATCAAAATTCTGTCAAAAATGCTGAAATAATTTTTAAAGCATTTGAGATCAAAGGTCAAGTCGTTAATAAAGGACTCTGGGATAAAGAAGAGACAATTAATTTTAAAGTCGATGATCAACCTGGTGCTTCAATGATTAGTGAAAGCGGTTCTGCAAAAATAGAAACGGTTACATTAGATGATTTTTTAAATGGCAAAAAGGCAACGTTGATCAAAATGGATATTGAAGGTGCAGAATTTAAAGCATTAATTGGCGCGGAAAAAACGATCAAAAAGTATCGTCCGAGACTTGCGATCAGTATTTACCATAAGCCTGAAGATATTTTAGAATTGCCAACATTGTTATTAGAAATGCAACCAGATTATCAATTTGCATTAAGACAATATGCGCCTAATGGTCACGAAACAATATTGTATGCTTATTGAAAAATTATTTTGTCAATGAAAGGCAGGTGAATCATATGATCTTTGAAAATAAAATTGCACTTGTAACCGGTGCATCGCGTGGAATAGGTAAAGCGATCGCTTTAAAACTTGCTGCTGAAGGTGCAAAGGTTGCGATCAACTTCGCCGGAAATGTTGCAAAGGCTGAAGAAGTCAAAGCGGCGATCGAATCTGCAGGCAGTGAAGCTCTTCTTGTTCAGGCTGATGTTTCTAATGTTGAGGCAGTTGACGAAATGATCGCAAAAGTTGTTGACAAGTTCGGCAAGATCGATATTTTGATCAACAATGCCGGGATCACTCGTGATAATTTGCTGATGAGAATGAAAGATTCAGATTTCGACGAAGTTATCAATACGAATTTAAAAGGCGTTTTCAACTGTACTAAAGCAGTTTCAAAGTTGATGATGAAACAACGCAGTGGACGTATTGTCAATATGGCATCGATCGTTGCGATCACTGGTAATGCCGGACAAACGAATTATGCGGCGGCTAAAGCCGGAATAATAGGTTTTTCAAAATCAGCGGCTAAAGAACTTGCAGCACGTGGAATAACTGTTAATGTCGTTGCGCCGGGATTTATTGAAACTGATATGACGGCTGTACTTCCTGATAAGATCAAAGAATCAATGTTAAATGAAATTCCGCTTGGTCGAATAGGATCGCCGGAAGATATTGCAAATGCTGTGAAATTCTTAGTCTCTGATGAGGCGGCTTATATCACAGGTCAAGTTATTCGTGTTGACGGCGGAATGTCGATGTAATTTTAAAATTAAATCGTAATAATCAATGAAAATATTGACATACTGCATTAAACAATATAAAATACGTTCGTTGTTTTTTTAAAAAATTTTTTGGGAAGGAGAATGTTGCTGACGTTAAATAAATAATTGACGAAGGCAACGGTGAAACTAGTATGGCTACTTTTGATAAAGTGAGAACGATTGTCGCCGATCAACTCGGCGTTGAGGCGGATGAGGTTACTCCGAACTCTACATTTGTCGATGATCTTGGTGCAGATTCTCTTGATATTGTTGAGCTTATCATGCGCTTTGAAGAAGAATTTAGCGTTGAAATTCCAGACGAAGAAGCCGAAAAGATCAAAACCGTCAATGATATTGTCAAGTACATCGATGGCGGCGCAAAAGAATAATTAATTCGGAATTAGGAATTAGGAATTAGGAATTGAAAGATCAATAATTCCGAATTCCGCATTCATCATTCCGCATTATTTTAGATTTCCGCGAAAGTTTGGCTGTTGATGCTACCGTTCGCGGTTTTTTTTAAGTAAAAATTGAATTGGAGGAAATGCTTGTGAAGCTTCCGGAATTGAAAATTGGCGAAAAAATTGCAAAGTTGCCGATTGTTCAAGGCGGCATGGCAATTCGTCTGTCAACGGCGAGACTTGCGGCTGCGGTTGCAAACGAAGGCGGCATAGGATTGATTGCCGCGTCCGGTATGTCTCACGGCGAACTTCGCTATGAAATAAGGCTCGCCCGTGCACTTACTAAGGGTATCATTGGAATTAATATTATGGTTGCGGCTAGAGATTTTGCCGGTATCGTCAAGACGGCAATTCAAGAAGGTATTGATCTTGTAGTTGCCGGTGCAGGTTTTTCACGTGATATTTTCGGTCTCGGTAAAGAATCTAAAACGCCGATTGTTCCGATCGTTTCGTCAGTTAAACTTGCAAAGATTTCTGAAAAACTCGGAGCATCAGCAATTATCATTGAAGGTAAAGAAGCCGGCGGACATTTAGGCACTGATGTTTCAATTCGTGAATTAATTGAACCGATCCGTGCGGCGGTTAAAATTCCGATCGTTGCAGCCGGTGGAATTTTGAATGGTCAAGATATTGTTGACGCGATTAAAAAAGGTGCTAACGGTGTACAGATGGGATCAAGATTTGCGGCAAGTGAAGAATCAAACGCCGCTCCGACTCTTAAGGAATATTATTTAAAGTCACAGCCTGAAGATATTGTTGTGATTCATAGTCCTGTTGGTTTGCCGGGTCGTGCAGTTAGGACACCATTTTCAAAACGTGTTCTTGATGGTCCTGTTCCGCCGAAAGTCTGCGATAATTGCCTAAAAAATTGCAAACATAATTTCTGCATAATTCGATCATTGATCCGAGCACAACAAGGCGATCTTGAAACAGGTTTAGTTTTCACCGGTGAATTTATGCCGCGCATTCAAAAAATTCTTTCCGTCAAAGAAATTTTCAAAAATTTGATGGCGGAAGTTTCAGCGGCAGTTTAAAAATTTTTCTTAGAATAAATTAAAAAAGATCAGTCGACAATGACCGATCTTTTTTTGTTGGCGTAATGTGATATAATTGATTGAAAAAATTTTTTGGAGTGATTAAAATGCAATTCATTGATAGAGTTAAAATTTCAGTTAAAGCCGGTGACGGCGGCAATGGCAAGAGTGCATTTCGCCACGAAAAATATATTCCGAAAGGCGGTCCAAGCGGTGGTGACGGCGGTCGTGGTGCTGATATTGTCTTTGTCGTTGATAAAAATCTTAACACGCTGTTGAATTTTCGATACAAACGAAATTTTAAGGGCGATAAAGGCGGCAATGGTGATGTCAAAAATCAATATGGAAGAGCGGCTGAGCCGTGCATAATTAAAGTTCCTGCAGGTACGATCATTAAAGACGCATCAACCGGTGAAGTGCTTGCAGATTTAACAAAGATTGATCAACAAGCGATAATTGCTAAAGGTGGTCGCGGCGGTCGTGGTAATGCAAAATTTAAAACTTCTTCAAGACGTGCACCAACATTCGCTGAGTTCGGTGAGCCCGGCGAATCCAAAGAATTATTGCTTGAATTGAAATTGTTGGCTGATGTTGGTTTAGTCGGTTATCCAAGCGTCGGCAAGTCAAGTTTAATTTCTGTTGTCTCTGAGGCTCGCCCGGAGATCGCTGATTATCATTTCACGACATTAACGCCGGTTTTGGGTGTCGTCAAAACTGATTATGAAAAATCTTTTGTTATTGCTGACATTCCGGGACTAATTGAAGGTGCTGCTGACGGTGTTGGACTCGGACACGATTTTTTAAGGCACATTGAACGAACGAAATTAATTTTGCATATCGTTGACGCTTCCGGCATTGAAGGTCGTGATCCTGTTGATGATTTTTACAAAATTAACGTTGAATTGAAAAAGTACAGTGATAAACTTTCTGATCGGACTCAAATTTTAGTTGCAAACAAAATCGATCTTCCGTCAGCAAATGAAAATTTGCCTAAACTTGAACAACTTGCTAAAAAAGAATGCTTGAAATTTTTCAAAATTAGTGCTGTTACTCATAGCGGAGTTGATGAATTGATGAATTACGTTGCAATGTGGCTTGATGAACACGCTGAAGAAATTATTGAGCCGATCGAAGAGGTCAAGACTTTCAATCTCAATGATGAAATTTCAGCGGACTTTGTAGAGATCAAACGAAATGATGCCGGTGATTTTATCGTTATCAACAAGAATATTGAAAAGATCGTTGCAATGACGAATTTTGACAATGACGAAGGTTTAAGACGCTTTCAATATATTTGGAAGATGAAAAATATTGATTCACTTCTAAAGGAACGTGGAATTAAAGAAGGTATGACGGTGCATATCGGTGATATGGAATTTACGTGGAGTGAATGAATTTCAAAAAATGTTTGAGATTTAATTTTGTTCGTTCTAATAATTGCGTTGAAGTGCCGTCAAATCGTGCTTTAAAAATAAATTTCAACTTCTCTGATTCGATCTGCTTGCAGTATTCAATCATATTTTCACTCGGCGTTAATTCGATCGTTTCAAAAGTATTTTCATTAACGAGATATTTATAAAAATTCATTTCATTGAAAAAATATACTTCGTCACCACTCGAATGTAAGCAAGAAAATCTATCATTAAGAAAAATTTTCAACTTTTGATCGTGTTCTTGAATTGTTATTTCGTCCGTCTCAAGATTAATCAAAATATTTTTCTTACCATAGAATGACATTATCAAAATATAATTTTCAGTTTTGATCATCTTGTTTGAAAGAAAATCTATGATCACTGATTCATTAGTAAATTTTTCAAAAGTTTTAATGTAATTCGTTTGAGGATTCCATTTTATAATATTGCCTGTTGATCCATTCAGCGGCATTATCCAGATATTTTGTCCGTCGTCGGTGATTAATCTATGTTTCTGCTTATCATCACCGACGTAATGAATTTGCGTTGCATTGTCGATTAAAGACAATTCAAGTATTGCATTATGATTAGTGATCGGCAGGTATAATTTATTGTCGATCAAAGCATAACCATAAAGATAAATTTGTTCCTTAGGAATTTTGAATTTATTAATCACTTCGTTTATAAAATCGTCAATAATTAAAAATTTCTTCGTCGACAAATTAAATTTAACGATACCGCTATAATGAAAACCAAAAATATATAATTCATCGTCATTCAAAAAAGTATTAACAAATTTTTGAGCAAATCGCAAATTTTTATTGATCGCCGCCGGAATTTGAAATTTTTCTTTGTGTTGAGTTTTGCGATCCATTACGATCAATTTATTTGTAGTCGATTGAATGAATATAAAATAATTTTTGTAAGTTAAAATGTGAATGAAGGCTGTTAATTCTTCATTATCATCTAAAATTTGAGTGAATAACTCAATTTTTTTTGTCTCAAGATCAATTTTATAGAGATTTCGATCATAAAACGCTGTGCAAAATATTTCGTTGCCTTCGTAGATAGCACTGTTGAACTTGAATAGAATATCATCATTTTCAATATTCTTGTCATCAATAAAAACATTGTGATTCATTATCGGCTTGCCTGTGCTTGAATAAAGCAATTCAACTGAACTGCCATCACCAAAATAAGCATCACTCAAAACCATTGCACGAGTTAAATCTGCCGTATGGTCAAGAATGCCCCAATTTTCACGTTTATAACTCTGTAGAATTTTATCATAACGTTCTTGAAGTTCCGGCAGCATTCCGCCAAGTGTTGCTGAAATTAATGGATGAGGTCGCCAGAGTAATGCAATTTGATCGCTATACTCCTTGAAAATTTTTAAATCAAATTCGATTTTGTTGATCAATTTTTCTTTGTGCTTAAGCATCGGCGTTAAACCCGTATTGAAAAAAATTATTTTTTTGAAAGTTTTATGCGGCTTTTGAATGACTTTCAACCACGATTTTGGAATTTCAAGATCACTTTGATCAGTGAATTTAATTTTATCGTACTTCGGTGAGCCTAATCCTACAATGTGCTTTTGCCAATACTCTTGACCTTGATTCGTATGTCGAGATAGGACATTTATATAAGCCTGTCGAATATTTTCGGACTGCACGACGACAAGATCAGCATTCAAAACGCCTTCAGTTGTTATCAAATGTGCAATGTTTTCTTCAGCGTCATAATCACCAGGAATTATATCTTTAGTAACGAAATAAGGCACGTAAATCAATTTGTCAGTGTAATTTTTGAGTTTATCAGAATAATAATGCGAATCAACAGAAGTAACTGCATTTCTATTATCGTATGGATTATGAATGAAAATTATATCCGGATGCCACTCTTCTAAATTGACTTTTGCCCAATCAAGCACAGGAACATATTTGGGAAATTGATCCGCCTCACAATGCCAAGCTGCAACCGTTTGATCCGGCTTTCGATCGGCGTAATGTATCGGCATTACATAAGCATTGCAATGATCTTTATCCTCAACGGCAGCTAACCAGATACTTTCTAAAGCGTCCCACATTGAGGCTTTATAAGGCAGAAATAAAATATCTTTCTTGACTTCCTTTTCTCCTCTGAACTCAAAAAAAACATACTTCAATAAATCTTTACACAATGATAAACTTTGCTGACGATCATTTGAATTAGGATTTTTAATCAGTTGATCGAATGCTAAAATTACTCCGTCAAGCATTTCATTGTAAGCTGCAGATCGTACGCTTGACAATTCATTTTTAAAAATCTCTTCGATCGTTTGAAGTCGTTCGATCAAATTCTTTTCGATCACCGTCGATCGTGGATTAATCAATGAATAAATTTCTTTCAACTCAATTAAAATTTTTTTCTGCGTCATTCTGTTCATTTAATTCGCCTCACTAAATTAAAACTTGTCAATCTTAAACGCTTGTATTATTATTGCGTTGGTGATGAATATGAATAAAGTTGTGATCATAACCGGCGGCACTAGCGGACTCGGACTTGCAACGACAAAAATTTTTATCAACAACGATTATAATTGCGTTTTAGTCGGTCGTTCACGTCAAAAGGCGGCTCAAGCTCTCAATGAAATTAATTCTGATCGTGCGATTTATATTTCTGCTGACGTTTCAAGCGTTGCTGATTGTTATAGAGTTGTTGACGAGACAATTAAAAATTTCGGACGAATCGACACGCTGATTAATTCTGCCGGAATTTACACTCAAGGCGCAATTAATTCTGTTGACGAAATGACTTTTAAAAAGATTTTTGCTGTCAATGTTCAAGGAACTTTTTTTATGTGTCAAGCGGCGATCGATCATTTAAAAATTTTTCAAGGATCGATCGTCAATGTTGCCAGTGATGCCGGTATCAAAGGAAATTATTTTTGTGCACTCTATTCAGCAAGCAAAGGCGCAATAGTTGCTTTCACTAGATCACTTGCTTTGGAACTTGCAAGCATTCCGATTCGTGTTAATTGCGTTGCACCTGGTGATATTATAACACCTATGACTGAAAATCAATTAAAAATTTCCGGCGAAACGATTAATGATCTTGCGTCAGTTTATCCGTTAAAAAGGATCGCT
>JAFUZV010000027.1 GCA_017476425.1 Selenomonadaceae bacterium | reverse complement strand
TGCTGATTTTTCTCGGTGATTATATTGATCGTGGTGAAAGCAACGAAGAAACCATTAATGTGTTGAAATTTATCATTGACGAGGCAAAAAAGCCTAATGTAATTTGTTTGCTTGGCAATCACGAACAGATGATGATTGACTTTTTCGACAAGGATAATTACGGCTGGATTTTTCCGGGTAATGGTGGTCGAGAAACTTTAAAAGCTATTAATGAGTGGATGAAAGTCGATGAAAGTTGTGTTGCAAGAATTTTAGAATTTGTCTCTAGTTGTAAACTCTTTTATCAAATTACGATCAATGGTAAAAATTATTTTCTCTGTCACGCCGGTGTTGATTATAGAAATTCACTTGATAAGCAAACCGGTGAGGCTTTGTTGTGGTATCGAGAAAAATTTTTTATGACTTATAACGGTGATACTATAATTGTCGGTGGACATACGCCGTTGCAGATGCTTAAGCCGGAAAGTGAATATATGCCGAATTATGCCGAGTCTGAATATACGCCTGACGGTAGATTTAATTTTGATAAAAATGTTTGGCGTAGTAACGGTGAAGCAGTAAAAATTATTAACTGTAAACCGCAATGGCGACGCAATAGAAAAATTTTGATGATGGACACAGGATCATTTTTGCCGAAAGGTTTCATCTCTTGCATTGATCTTGTTAGCGGAAAAATTTTTCAAAGTGATTAGTTGTCGTTATTAAATAATTAATCTTTTCTTTTGCCTTCGATATAATTAATCGAAAAAATTTTTGGAGATGATCACATTGTCAATCAAAGATCAAAATAAAATTCGATCACTAAGTAAATTTTTATCGCTGATACTTCGACACAAACCGGAAACGATCGGAATAACTTTAGATAATCACGGTTGGGCAAATGTCGACGAACTAATTGAAGGTGTTAAAAGATCAGGCAAGCAATTTGATCTTGATTTATTAAATCGTGTTGTTGTTGAGAATGACAAGCAAAGATTTTCATTCAACGACGACAAAACAAAGATCAGAGCGAATCAAGGACATTCAAAATCAGTTGATGTGGAGCTTGAGGAAAAAATTCCGCCGAAAATTTTATATCACGGCACGCAAGAAAAAAATTCTTCTTCTATCGCTACGCAAGGACTTTTGAAAATGAATCGCCTTTATGTTCACTTATCCGGCGATCTTGAAACGGCTGTAAAAGTTGCTGATCGTCGAGTCGGTGAAAAAATTATTTATGAGATCGACACGGCGGCAATGATCAAAGAAGGTTACAAATTTTTTCAATCAGTTAATAATGTTTGGCTAATTGATCACGTTCCGCCAAAATTTTTAAAGATCATTTCAACGCAAAAAAATAGATGAAGTCTTAAAACCTCATCTGATCATTAAGAAAAAATTTTTTAAAGTGGTTCATATTGAGTGATTGAAATATTCGTTTCACGATTTAAATTAATGTCGCCGCCGTCTTCAAGTGAAATGATTGGCATTGCTGAAAAATCATTCGGATACATTGCAACAATTCCTTTTTTGCCGTTGCTAAGTGTTACACGTGATCCGATCAAGCTGTCTTTGATCCTTGTGAGTAACGGAACGCAGACAACAGGATCAAGACTTGAATAAATTTCGTGAACAAAATAATGAACTGCATAAAATGGTGTCCGCTTGACTTCACCAGGTTTTTCAGAAGTCAAATTATCATAAGTATCAGCAACTGCAACAATTCTAGCATAAGGATGAATTTTATCATTGCTTAAACCTTTTGGAAAGCCGGAGCCATTCATTTTTTCGTGGTGACAAAGTGCAACTTTTTGGATCACGTCAGAAAATCCTGCACTTTTCAAAAGGTCTACACCGTCTTCACAATGCTGTTGATAAGTTTTATAATCTTCTTCCGTCAAATTTTCCGGATCTCTGTTGATCAGACGATCCGGCATTTTTGTTTTACCAACGTCATGAAGAAATGCTGCCGTTACAACATTTTTGATCTCTTGCCAGTTGAAATGCATCCATTTAGCAAGAATACCTGAGAGAATTGCAACACGTTCAGAATGCAAAGCTAGCGAAGTATTTAAATGACCGAGCGAAAAAAGAAAATCGATCGTTCCGCTGTTGCCTGCAAGCGGCAGAATATGTTTAGCAACTTTTTCAGTCTGTTCTTTTGGAATTTCACCATTTTCAAGCGATTTAAAAACTTCATCAGCATATCTTGAAACAACGTCAAAATCATGAATAAAGGCAGAATTTTTTTTGAGGACGGCTGCAGCCTGTTGATAATTTTTACTCAAGTCAAAATCATCTTTTATATAAACGACAGGCACATCAAGAGATTTCAATCTGGTAATGTGCGCTTCACTCAAAACCGTTCCTTCAGACAAAACTATTACCATATCGCCGGTTGTTACTGTTCTGGCAAGTGTCATACCTTCTTCCAATCGTTCAATCGATACTGCTTTCATGCTAACGTCCTCCGTGTCTGCAAAAAGTTTCAACTAATTAATTTATCAACAGTATAATGCAAACGTTTCACAATTACAAGCCGAAATTAATTATCTTTGAATTGAATATTGTAGAGATTTGCATAAACGCCGCCGAGTTTCAAAAGTTCTTCGTGTGATCCATGTTCACAAATATGTCCGTGTTCAATAACAAAAATTTCATCAGCGTTAAAAATCGTTGAAAGTCTATGAGCTATAACAAAACTTGTCCTGCCGATCATCAAATCATCAAGTGCTGACTGTACAATTTTTTCTGACTCAGTGTCAAGTGCTGAAGTTGCCTCGTCAAGGATCAAAATTCGTGGATTTTTTAAAATAGCTCTTGCGATTGATAATCTTTGACGTTGACCGCCGCTGAGATTTAAACCACGTTCACCTATCATCGTTTGATAACCATTCGGAAGTTGTTTAATAAATTCGTCACAATTAGCGGCGATTGACGCGGCGATAACTTCATCATCAGTTGCATCAAGACGACCATAGCGAATATTTTCCATAACCGTTGTACTGAATAAAGTTGTCTCTTGTGGAACAATTCCGATCTGTTCACGAAGAGAATTTAATTTAACGTCACGAATATCAAAGCCATCAATCTTGATCGCTCCGTCATTCACGTCGTAAAATCTCGGAATTAAATTTGCGATCGTTGACTTGCCTGCACCGCTTGGACCAACGAAAGCGATCATTTGTCCGGGTTTAACTTCGATCGAAACGTTTTCAAGTGCGGCGTGGATTCCGTCATAACTGAATGAAACATTTTCAACAGAAACGTGACCTTTAACCGGCGGCAAAATTTTAGCGTCCGGCTTATCAGTGATCGACTCTTCCAAATCAAGCACATAAAAAATTCTATCAATCGCCGCCATAGCCTTTTGCATACGTCCATAAATTCTGCTGAGACGTTTAACAGGATTAGCAAGATTAACAGCATAAGTCAAGAATGCAACAAGTGATCCGGCTGTCATAATTCCGTTGATAACTTCGTAGCCGCCGAACCAAACGATCAAAGTTACTGCGATCGCCGCTAAAAATTCAACCGTCGGTGTCAAAAGTGAATTAAGCTGAACATTTTTCATTGCGGCTTGAAAGTTTAATTCATTCTGCTGATTAAATCTATCGATCTCATAATCTTCACGGACGAAAGATTTTACAACTCTGATCGAAGAGATCGACTCTTGCAGCATTGAAGTTATATCCGCCATTCTCTCTTGAATGACTGTACCATTCGCTTTGATCTTCTTGCCGAAAATTCTCATACAATATCCGACCATAGGCACAACAACTAATGTCAGCAAAGTTAATTTCCAATCAAGATATAGCATCATAACGATCGAACCGATCAAAATTGAACTCTCTGTAAACAATTCGATCAAATTATCAACTAACGCCGCTTGAATTGCCGCAACGTCATTTGTAATATAACTCATCGTTTCGCCTGTCTGATGCTTATCAAAATAAGCCATAGGCATCCGCTGAAATTTCCTAAACATAACTTCACGAACGTCAATAATAACTCGTTGACCTATGTATGAAACAAGGTAAGACTGACCAAAATAAAAAATTCCTCGAAACAAAAATACAACGACAATTCCGATCGAAATGATATTTAGCAAGCCCATATCTTTATCAGCTAAAACTTTGTCGATCATATCTTTGATAATCCAAGGCACATAAAGATTAGCACCTGCCGCAAGTACGATACAAATTATCGCCGCAATGAGACGCTTTAAATATGGTTTAATGTAGATTAAAAGTCTTTTATAATTCTTCATAAAAATTTTTCAGCCGTTCCATTTCTAATTTATCTTTTTACTTTTGCTCTTCAATGTCAACGTGAATTGATTTTTTCTTTAATTCAATGATCCGTTTTGCTTGATCGTCAATGATCCTATGAAGTTCAGCATTTTTTTCAAGAAGTTTTAAATGTTCCTGCTCTTCTCTCTGCAACAATTTAAGTATATCACCATCTATTTTATTTTTGTCAATATTCGCCGTGAATGTTACACGAATTTTTAAACTACCATCTTCATTTTGTATGATTGATTCACATTTTAGATCAAAAATTTTTAAAATACTCTCCGAAAAGTTCAAAATTTTATCCTTATCGATCATTTAAATTAATCATCTCCATATTGATTAGGTTTTTGCCGCAGATAAAATTTTTTCGGCAACACGAGCCGCTGATCCGGGTGATCCGAGTTTAGCACAAGCGTTTTTGAGTTCTTCAACAACCTTTTCACGTTGAGGATTATCACTATAAAATTTCAAAACCTCTTCAGAAATTCTTTTCGGTTCAACTTCATCTTGTAAAAGTTCCGGCAAAATTTTTTTATCAGCTAAAATGTTCGGCAGTGAGAAATATTTTATATCGACGAATTGTCTTGCTATGAAATAATTCAAAGTCGCCATTTTGTAAAGTACAACGCAAGGTAAATTTAACAAAGCCGCTTCAAGTACAACAGTGCCGCTAGTTGCAAGTGCACCGTCAGCAATGCTCATAAGATCGTATCTGTGATCGTGAATCATTTCGATCTTAACGCCGGAATTTTCGATCGCTGAAAATATTTTTTGCTCATCAACGCCGCTTGCAAGTGGTAAAAAAAATTTCGTTTCATTTCTTAACGTCGACAAAATTTTAGCAGTATCAATCATAGGCTGCAATAATAAATTGATCTCTTGTCGACGACTGCCGGGCATTAACAGTATTATATGATCATTTTCGTTGACATTAAAAAATTTTCTTGAATCGTTTAAACTCATTGAAGGCTTAACGGTATCAACTAACGGATTGCCGACGAATGAAATATTTGCACCGGCATCTTCATAAATTTTCAATTCAAATGGAAAGATCGCAACAAATTCATCAGCGATCTTTGAACAATCTTTAGCACGACCTTTTCGCCACGCCCAAGCCGACGGCGGTATATATGAAAAAATT
>JAFUZV010000187.1 GCA_017476425.1 Selenomonadaceae bacterium | reverse complement strand
TCCGCTTAATCTAGCTCTGCGATAAAAGCTGTGAATCGTAAAAGCAGGTGGAAAATCATGCGGCAAATTTCTCCATTTAAAGAACAGCATTAACTAATTCACGCTTTTCCCATTTTCTTTTTCTCATTCCGACAAACAGTGGCTCTATTATTTCCCATTGTTCGTCCGTTAAATCTGTTTCATATTTTTTTCTCATAATATATCAATTATACCACAAATTATTACTATGAACACATATTCTAATAATTCCATTTCAACAAACAAATTAATATTTCACAATAATAACCACAGTTTTCAGTGTTTTTTTGAAAATTTTTTAAATTTTTCCTTAATGCAAAAAAAGCCTTCCGAGATCAAAAACCTCGAAGGCATTTTTATTGATTGATTGATCGATCGATCAGTTGTCGAAAATATTTTTAAGAGCTTGAATGTTAACATCACGATTAAGTTGAGCGAGATAAGTAGTCAACTTGATCGACTTGGGACAAACTTCAACGCAGTTTTGAGAGTTGCCGCAAGAAGTGATGCCACCTTTTTCCATAAGAGCATTGAGACGTTTAGGCGCGTCGAATTTACCGAGCGGATGAAGATTGAAGAGATAAGCCTGAACAGTTGGAGCGGGACCTATGAAGTCGGATTGAGGACCGACATTAGGACAAGCCTCAAGACAACAGCCGCAAGTCATGCAGTGAGAAATTTCGTAAGCAGTCTGAGCAGTATAAGGATTTTGAATTGGTGCATCTTTAACGTCCCAAGAGCCGTCAAGTTCAACCCAACCTTGAATCTTTTTGAGAGCTTCAAACATTCTTGTACGATCGATCAAAAGATCACGAATCACCGGGAAAGTTCTAGCCGGTTGAAGATGAATCGGTTGATCGATCTCATCGACGAGAGCACAGCACGCTTGACGAGCCATACCATTAATAACCATCATACAAGCGCCGCAAACTTTTTCAAGGCAATTACATTCCCAAACAACCGGCGGAACTCTTTTGCCGTCAACCGTCACAGGATTCTTTTGAATCTCCATTAACGCCGCGACGACATTCAAGCCGGGACGATAGTCAACATCAAACTCTTGATTATAAGGTTTATCATTAGGTCCGTCTTGCCGTTCAATGACGAACCTTATTTTTTTTTCAGCCATAATCATTCTCCTTCTTAATTAGCGATCTCAGCCCTAAGCCTTGAGCCCTCAGCCCTTACTCCTTCTTAGCAACAGCGTAGTTACGAGCACGCGGCTTAATAAGTGAGTGATCGAAATCACGATAAGTAATGATCGGCTCTTCAGTCTTAGGATCATAATTAACGATCGTCACCTTCATAAAGCGTTCATCGTCACGACCCATAAAGACTAATTCACCGTCTTTATCGTGCTTACGTTGTCCATTCTCAAGAACGATCTTAGCATGAGCACCACGAGATTCATCACGCATTCTTGCACTCTTAGTTATCGCCATCGCATAAAGGATCATATTACGAAGTTGACGAACAAACATCGCTTCTTGATTTGCAACGTTGCCGCGATCAGTAATTCCAATATCGTCCCAACGCTTGAGTAACTTCTTCAATTCAATAAGTCCTTGATCAAGACCATTGTTATCACGTTCGATCGCAACATATTTATACATAAGATCGCCCATCTCGTGGTGAAGTTTATGAGCATTCTCAGAGCCATTCATTTGTAAAATTTTATCGTATTCATTTTGAACTTCTTGACGAGCCGCTTCAAGCTCCGCGTCAGAGAGTTCCGAACCTTTATTACCGGTCTTTGCCCACTTCATTGCTTCCGGTCCGGAGACAGTGCCGGAATAAGCAGCACTAAGAAGAGAATTAGCACCGAGACGATTAGCACCGTGATATTGATAATCGCATTCGCCTGAAGCCATCAAGCCCGGAATATTTGTATTATGCAAACGATCAACCCAAATGCCGCCCATTGAATAGTGAACGCTTGGGAAAATTTCCATAGGCACTTCACGAGGATCTTTTCCAACAAATTCAGAATACATTTCAAGAATGCCGCCGAGTTTTCTTTTGAGATAATCGCCGTCAATGTGAGACAGATCAAGATAAACACGATGTTCACCATCAATACCAAGTTTCATATGTTCACAGACTTTGAAGATCGCACGGCTTGCAACGTCACGAGGTACAAGGTTACCATAAGCTGGATACATATCCTCCAAAAAGTACCAGCGTTCACGCTCACCAGTGTCAGGATTATTGCGCCATACCCAAACGCGACCACCTTCACCACGACATGCCTCACTCATCAGACGATTCTTATCTGATCCGGGAATCGCCGTCGGATGAATTTGAATGAACTCAGGATTTGCGATCTCTGCACCTTGTTGATAAACTGCACTGACTGCCGAGCCGTTACAGATCGTTGATGCTGTGCAACGACCGAACACTTGACCCGGACCACCTGTCGCAAGAATAACTGTATCAGCACGGAAAGATTTAATTTCCATAGTGTTCATTGACTGTGCAACGATACCGCGACAAATTCCTTCTTTATTCTTAATGATCTTGATAAATTCCCAAAACTCATATTTTTTAACTGCACCTTTGACTTCCCAACGTCTGACTTGTTCATCAAGAGCGTAAAGAATTTGTTGACCAGTCGTCGAGCCTGCAAAGCAAGTACGTTTATTCTTCTGTCCGCCGAAGTTACGAAGATCAAGAACGCCTTCAGAAGTACGAGTGAAAGGTACACCCATACGATCAAACATCTTGATCAACTTCGGAGCCGCTTCAACCATACCTTTAACAGCAAGCTGATCTGCTAAGAAGTCACCGCCGTAAACAGTATCGTCAAAGTGTTCATAAATAGAATCGTGTTCACCTTTTGTGTCCATACAGGCGTTAATTCCGCCTTGTGCACAAAGTGAATGGGAACGCTTGACAGGGCAATAGCTGAAAAGATCAACTTCGCCGCCAAGTTCACAAACTTTAATCGTCGCAAGAAGACCCGAAATGCCTCCGCCGACGATTATAATTTTTTTCTTCGTCATATCTTTAGCCATATTAAAAATCTCCTAATCGACAAATTAACGTACAAGGTAACTGCCCATAAATACCAGAGTGATCAAGCAGAGACCGGCACAAAGGCACATACTGATAACACTGATAACATTCTGCGAGCGTGGACCTTTAGTAATTCCCCAAGTCATACAGAAAGTTGTAATACCGTTGCAGAAATGGAAAATCGCCGCGAACATACCGAGTACATAGAGGACGACAACGATCGGATTTTGGAAATAATTATAAAGAAGTTCCCAAGAAATAGGTGTACCGGTAACACCTTTAGTATAGAGACGGAGAAAACAGACGTGCCAAATAAGGAATATTACAAGAAACCAAGCAGTCCAGCGTTGAAGAGCAAAATTCCAGTTGCGAATATAACCGAAACGACGAGGATTATTATTCGCTTGCAGAGCAATATAGATACCATAGAGAGCGTGAAAGAGTAGAGGAATAGCAATTCCACCGAGTTCAAGTCCTAAAAAGATAGGTTTTGGAATAAGTTCCATCATCTCCAGTGCACCGTTTAAAGCCTCTGGACCGAAGATCGCCATTGAATTTGTGAAAATGTGCTCAAATAATACCATTCCAAGCACAAACAGACCACAAAGCGAATGCAGTCTTCTCACATAAAAAGTTGTGTGAAACATTTCAAACCTCCTTATTTATAATGGATAATGAGTAATTGGTAATGGGTAATTATAAAAAATTCAAATCAATTACCCATTACACATTGCTAATTACCAATTAAATTTTATTAATGTCAAAGTGTTTGTAAGGTTTTTGACCTATTTCATAAAAATTGTTGCCTTCACTGTCGATAACAACGATCGCAGGAAAATCAACAACTTCAAGAGCTGCAACTGCTTCCGGACCAAGCTCAGGATAAGCAAGGACTTTATAACTCTTCACGGATTTAGCGATCAATGCAGCCGCACCACCAACAGCAGCAAAATAAGTAACTCCGTACTTCTTCATAGCCTCAACGACTTCCGGCGCACGTGATCCTTTTCCAACCATACCTTTAATTCCTTGTGCAAGCATTGTCGGAGTATAAGCGTCCATACGTCCTGAAGTTGTCGGACCGCAAGAACCGATCGGATCACCTGGTTTAGCCGGTGTAGGACCGAGATAGTAAACAATTTGATTATTCCAGTCAACAGGCAATTTTTCACCGCGAGCAAGTGCCTCAGTCATAGCTTTATGAGCGGCATCACGTGCACTAATGATTGTTCCGGTTATCAAAACGCTGTCACCGGCTTTGAGTTTACGCGAATCTTCTTCTGTAAACGGCGTTGTAATTCTGATACTTTCAGCCATAATTTCTATCACCTTTCTTTTAATTAGGAATGCGGAATGCGCAATTAGGAATTAATTTTTCAATTCCGAATTCCGAATTTCTAATTCCGAATTAAAGTACTCTGTGCGAATGGCGCATTGCGTGACAGCAAATTGTCACAGCGACCGGCAAGCCTGCAATATGAGTTGCGCCCCATTCAACATTAACAGCAAGTGCAGAAGTTGTACCGCCAAGCTGTGGACCAATACCCGTTTGATTGATCATTTCAAGTAATTCTTCTTCAAGTTTAGCATATTCCGGCATAGGATTTCTTTGATCAATGGAACGAGTCAAAGCCTTTTTTGAAAGAAGAGCAGCACGATCCATAGTTCCACCAACGCCAACACCTACAACCATAGGCGGACAAGGATTCATACTTGCGTGAAGAATAATTTCCATTACGGCTTTTTTGACACCTTTAACGCCGTCAGCAGGTACAAGCATTTTAACGCCGGATTTATTCTCCGAGCCAAAACCTTTAGGCGCAATAGTAATACTAAGTTTATCACCGGGAACAATTTTAGTGTAGATAACACCCGGAGTATTATTTTGAGTATTTTTGCGATTGAAAAGCGGCTCAGCAACAACAGATTTTCTCAAATAACCTTCAGTGTAACCTTTGGCAATTCCGGCATTAATTGCCTCTTCAAAATCACCGCCGACAATGTGAAGGTCTTGACCGATCTCCACAAAAACGATCGTCATACCGGTATCTTGACAGTAAGGACGATCTTCAGCCTTTGCAATTTCAGCATTTTTGATAATCTGATCAAGAACAATTTGACCAACTGGTGATTTTTCCGTTTCACGTCCACGCTTAAGTGCTTTGTAAACATCTTCCGGCAAATAGTAAGCTGCTTCTTTGCACATCTCGGCGACGTTTTCAGTAATAACTTTTACGTCCAGCTCTCTCAATGTTAATCCCTCCAATAATTTTAATACGCAATTTCATTTGATGCGATTAGTCACACCATTTTGAATAATTATTTGTCAAATAATGATAAATTCCTGCTATCCTTCTTAAAATTATTATGAGCCTTTTCATTGAAAAATTTTTAATTTGAATTTCTTGGTTGATGAAAAAAATTTTTTAATTGTCTCTTCTTTATCAGTCTAATTGGGCATTCTTTGAAGAATTACAAAAATATTTTCTTCACAAAAATTAAATTATAGACGAAGTCAATTAAAACTGTTAAAATAAAAAATAATTTTTTAGTGAGGCAGGTGAAATTATGCTTCAAATTTTTAAATCACTCGAATCAGGACATTTACAAGAATTGTCGTTGAAAACTCTTGAAAAAGGCTCGTGGATTAACATAATTGATCCGACTCCATACGAATTAAAAGTTATCAGCAGTTTAACGGATGTTGAGCCGGATTTTTTGAGATCAGCACTTGACGACGAAGAACGATCACATATCGACGTTGAAGATGATTGCATAATGATCTTGACTAATGTGCCGATCATTCGTGAAGAAGAAAGTTATGATACTTTGCCTCTTGCAATAATTTTGACTAAACAATATTTGATAACTGTTTGTCTTGAAGAAACGCCGGTGATCGCTGACTTCAATGAAAGAACGTCAAGATTATTTCGGACTTTCAAGAAGACGCAATTTTTATTTCAAATTCTCTACAAATCTGCAACATTTTTTCTGCGTTACCTTCGTCAAATTAATAAACTTTCAGATGAGATTGAAGAACGTTTGAGACATTCAATGAGAAATTCTGAAATTTTACGCTTGATGGAACTTCAAAAAGGTTTAACTTATTTTAATGCGGCACTTCGATCAAATGGTGCAGTACTTGAAAAATTATTGCGTTTGAGATCAAGCCGAACACTTGAGGGAATTTTAGACATTTATGAAGAAGATGAAGACCTTTTAGAAGATGTAATTATTGAAAATAAACAGGCTCGTGAAATGGTTGAAATGTACAGTCAAATTTTATCTCGGCTTGCTGATACATTTTCATCAATCATTTCAAACAATCAAAATATGGTTATGAAATTCCTTGCGGCAATGACGATCATAATTGCAATTCCAACAGTCATATCTAGTTTTTTCGGAATGAATGTTCCTGTTCCGTTGAGTGAAAATGTTAATGGTTTTGGGATCGTTATAATTATTGCTATGGTTGCCTCGTGTATATCAGCATATATTTTTTGGCGAAAACATATGTTTTGATTGAAAAAATTTTTAAATGGACGTGTTTGTAATTGAAGTGCATTAGACCAACTTATATAAATAATTTTCAATGTGACGGTAAAACTTGCGGCAGTCGTTGTTGTAAAGGCTGGCGTGTCGTCGTTGAAGATGAGACTTATAAAAAATTTTGTGCGATCGAAGATGAGAATGAGCGACAAGAAATTTTATCTGAGTTTGATCAATCTGACGACAAAAAAATATTCGTCAAGTTGAAAGATAATTTAGATTGTCCATTTCTTGACGAAGATTATTTATGTAAAATTCAAAAGCGACACGGTGAAGAATATCTGACGGCGATTTGTCATTCATATCCACGAGTGATTTATAAACTTGACAACATTTTAGAAGAATCAATGACTTTGACTTGTCCGATCGCTGAAAAATTAATTTTATTACCAAAAATGCCGATCGAATTTGAAGAAATAGAAATTGATCCGCCGCGTGGAATTTTCGATCGAACGAACAAAATTAAATTGCCGGTTGAAGAATCAATTTCAATTCAAGCGACTGCAACAGCAATTCTTCAAAGTCGAAATATGTCATTCAACGAGCGACTTTTAAGATTGTGTTTACTCTTGCAAGATAATAAATTTGTCGGTAAAATTAATCTTGACTTCGACGCAGATCGACACGCTGAAATTATGATTGATATTTTTGCTGAGATGTACGATACTAATATGAGTGATGAAAAAAAATTAAATCTCAAAAAAATTTATCTTAATTACAATGAAACGATTCTTGCAAGGCTGATGAATAATTACGCCCATATTTTTGAAAATTATCTTGTCAATGAATTTTTTATGCGATGCTATCCATTTGCATTTGATGGCGGACTTTGGAATAATTGCAAGATTTTTATCACAAGTTATAAGGCTATGGAATTTGCGATCATTCTCACGGCAATTTCAAAAAATGGCTTCGTTAGTGAAGATGAATTTTTAACGATGATCGACGCTATCAACGAGAAACTTGATCATAATCGCGGCGGAATGAAAGCGATTTGTAATTTTGCTGAAAAAATCAATGACATTGAAGGTTTTATTAATATTGCGTTGAATATGAAAAGCTAAATTTTTTAGTGAGGTGTTTAAGAACTGCTGAAGAGCGGTGAATAATATGGCAAAGGTAAGCAATAAAAGATTGAGAACATTATTATTGACAGATTCAACAGAAAAAGCAAAGACAATTAGAAAATGTGTCGGCAATCAATATTTAGTTATGTCGTCTGATGGATTCTTACGTGATTTTCCTAAGACGCAATTAGGTATAGACACTGAAAATAATTTTGAGCCGAAATATATAACGGTTCGAGGCAAAGGCAAATTACTTGAACAAATTCGCAAAGAGAGTTTAAAAGCACGTCGAATTTATGCACTTACTGATCCCGATCGACAAGGTGAAATGATCGCTTTGCATTATTGCGATCTCTTCGGAATAAATCCAAGTTCCAATTTCCGTGTCGTACTGAATGAACTCAACAAAGAGAGTATAAAAAATGCGTTGAATAATGCAAGACCGATCGATCAGAAATTAGTTAATGCTTTTTATGCCAGACGAGTGATCGAAAGAATTTTTTTATATAAATTAAATCCATTACTTTGGCACAAAATTTATCGTGGAATAACGATCGGCTTGTTTCCTGCACTTATTTTGAAAATCATTTGCGATCAAGAAAAGAAATTACAACCACTCAATCAGATTATCGAAATTGCAAAAGATATTAATTTAGATAAACCGCTTGACTTGAAAAAATTACAACTTGCCGCCGCTAAAGAATTAAATTTTCATATTGGAACGACGGCAATAACTTTGCGTCAACTTTATGAAGGCGTAAATGTTGGAAATTCTCACGTTGGCTTGATAACTTACTATGATAACGAAGTGATCAATATTTCAAGTGAGAATCGAACGCCGGAAAGTGTCAAGGAATTTTTAACGCCGAATCAATTCAAGTTGTATAATTTGATCTGGCAAATTGT
>JAFUZV010000186.1 GCA_017476425.1 Selenomonadaceae bacterium | reverse complement strand
CTAAATCCGGCTTGCAAGCAATAATTTTTTCAACGTCAACATTATAAACTTGTCCGATTGATTCAATGTCTTTAGCCCAAGCAGGCATTTGAGTTTTAGAATCAGGACGACCGACAACAGTACCGCCGACAGCGTGAAGCGGTTCAAGAAATGATGCACTAGTTACGACGATTCTCTCAGGCTTTTTGTCAAGTACAACGTCACGACCCAGATCATCAGTGAAGAAATTAAAAATTTCACGTTTAGTAACCGTTTCATTTTTTTCTTCACAGCCGCCGATCATCATTGCAAAGATCAAAATCGCCATCAAAGAAAAAATTTTTTTCACGGCTGCACCTCAATCACAACAATGGATTAAAAACCTTTGCAATCTCTTCAACGCATTTTTTAAAGGCTCCACGTTTCGCTCTTAATTCACTCGTCTTTGAATCTTCTTCTTGCGTTTCAGAAACAACTTTTTTTATTCCTTGAGAGTCAACAAGAAAAGCATTAACAGTTATCGACGATCTCGAACGAGCTTTGCCTTTTTTGCGTTCGTGAGTATCAAGAACTGCATCATCAATCTTGAGATAAATAATTTTTCCATAGCCGGAATAGTTGACGAACTCTATAAAATCAACTTGAGTTGGTTCACCTTCACTCAAAAGCCCTTTTTCAAGCCAATATGTTTGATATTTACTTTGAATTTTACTACCGACAATAATCGGCTTTTCAGTTGGTGATTTAAAAAATTGTTCAACAGATTTAAAAAAATCTTTTGTCTTGAAATCAGCATTGCCGACGATAACTACTGCGATCGATTGACTCTTTGAAAAATTATTTTCAGCTGCTTCAACTGCGATCGTTGTACTCATCAAAATGATCGCCGTCAATATCGAAAGAAAATATTTTTTAATCATTATTTCATTCACCTCTTAAAATGATTTTAAACAATATATATCAAAGCTGTTTGACTGTCAACAAATTTTCTTGACAACAGATTAAGTATGTTTGATAATTAGAAATATATTTTTAAAAAATTCGTTCGGAGGAAATAATGTATCATTGCAATTTGAAAATTCATTTGATTAACTGCGGCGCAATGGACGAGACGATCGAAAAAGTTCAACCGTTAGATCATTTTACACACGAAATTTTTTCTCACGATAATTTATCTCAAGTTCGTTTAGAAGAAGTCGACAAGGACACGATCATAATTATCAACAATGATGAAAGCCTTTCAAGAAATGAAATTATTTCTTATAAAAAGTTGCAGCCGACGATCGTTTTGATAATCGACAAGCCTGAAGTGTTATTTGAATCTGATCTATCGCTCTTCGATCATATTTGGACTTTACCATTAACGCCGCTATTGATGAGGTATCATTTTAAAAATTTGCAGAATGATCTCAAAATGGCTAAAGATTTTTGGTTAACTCAAAATTATTTCAACACGCTGATAAATTCCATTCCGGATTTAATTTGGTTTAAGCGCAAAGACGGCATTCATCTTAAAGTCAATAAGGCTTTCTGCGAGGCAGTTGCAAAAGATTTTAACGATGTTGAAGGTTTTGATCATTGTCATATTTGGGGAATTACGCCGGAGCAAATTGCTGAAGGGGCTTATGATTGTCAAGAAAGCGAAGATCAAGTTATCGCCGCCGGTAAGACTTTAGTATTTAATGAAGAAGTTTTGCATTCTAAACGCGGCTTAATTCAACTGAATGTTTATAAATCGCCTATTCTTGACGAAAATAATCAAGCACTCGGAACTGTTGGATTCGCTCAAGACATTACAGAACTTTTGGCGCAGCAAGAAACGATTTTAAAAATGGCGCAGACTGATGCACTGACGAATTTAACTAATCGCAGATATTTTTATAGATACGTTAATGAAACTCGTGGAGATAATTTTTTAACGCTTTGTTATATCGATCTTGATAATTTTAAATCTATCAATGATAATTTTGGACATCCGTTTGGTGATGCGGCAATTCTCGGAGCGGCGGAAGTTTTGAAAACAACTTTTCCTGATGAACTTGTTACACGTCTTGGCGGTGATGAATTTGTCGTGACAATCGTCGGTGAATATGATATTAAAGATTTGATCGGGCGGCTTGAATTTCTTTTGAGTCAAGCGAATGAATTTTTTAAACTTCACGAGGCTTTTAAATCGCTTGCAATGAGTATCGGAGTTGCTTGGACAACTGATCCTTCAATTTCCGTTGATAATTTGTTAAGAATGAGTGATGAAGCACTTTATTATTGTAAAAAGCACAATCGCGGCAGTTACATTTTTTATGATGATGTTAGAAATAAAATTTTGAAAGAGGAGTAAAATTATGTTCATTGGAAAAATTGATAATTTTGATGGCAAGGCTGATCATAATCCTGTGTTGAATGAAGTTTTGAATTACTTGAAAGTCACGGACTTCACGAAAATGATCGACGGTGATTATAAAATCGGTGATAAAGGAATAATTGCAAAATTGCAACGCTATGAAACTAAACCTGCTAAAGAGTGCAAGCCGGAAACTCACACAAAATTTATTGACGTTCAATTTGTAGTTGAAGGTGAAGAAATGCTTGGCTGGTGTCCATTCAGTCCGAATCTTGAGATCAGCGAGAAATATAATTTTGCTAAGGACGTTACATTTTACAAAAAACTTGTTCCGGAAAGCTGTGTTGTGTTGAGTGCAAGAAATTTTGCGGTGCTTTATCCTGTTGACGTGCATAGACCTTGCGGCTCACTTGATGAAGAAAAACCGTTAAAAGTTACTAAGGTTGTTGTTAAAATTCCTGTTGAGTTAGTAAAATAAATTTGAAATATGGAGACGATCAAAATGAATGTGAAAAGAATTTTTGTTGAAAAATGCAAAGGCTTTGATATTCCGGCGCAGCAAATGTTAAATGATCTTCGTGAGACGTTGGAAATTAATTCTCTGCAGTCGTTAAGACTCTTTCAACGTTATGATATTGAAGGCTTGAATGATTCTGAATTTGACGCAGTAAAAAATATTGTGTTTAGTGAACCGCCGGTTGATCAAATTTATGAAGAAGAATTGCCGACGATCGATAGTGCTAAAATTTTTGCGATTGAATATCTGCCCGGACAATATGATCAGCGTGCTGATTCTGCGGCGCAATGTGTACAGTTGATCACCGGCAAAGAACGCCCGGAAATTCAAACAGCAAGAGTTATCGCCTTGATCGGTGATATTAGCGATGAAGATTTTCAGAAAATCAAACATTATATGATCAATGCAATTGAAAGTCGTGAAGCCGGTTTTGATAAGCCGTCAACATTGAAAATGATCACTGAGACACCTGCTGACGTTGAAATTCTTGACGACTTTAATAATTTGAATGATGATGAGCTGAAAAATTTTTTGAGTGATCGCGGCTTAGCAATGAGTTTTGAAGATCTGAAATTCTGTCAAAAATATTTTCGTGAGACTGAAAATCGTCCGCCGACAATCACTGAAATTAAAGTTATCGACACTTACTGGTCCGATCATTGCCGTCATACAACTTTCACAACTAAGATCGACGAAATTATTTTTGATGCTGATGATAACGAATCAAAATTTTATATGCCTGCGTTGATGAAGGCTTATAACGATTATCTTTTTGATCGTCGTAAACTTTACGGCTCATTTAATACTCGTGATATTTCGCTGATGGATTTAGCAACGATCGGCGCAAAAAGTCTTAAATATGATGGTATGCTGCCTTATCTTGACGTGTCTGATGAGATCAACGCTTGCAGTTTTACTACTCAAATTGAAGTTGACGGCAAAATGCAAGACTGGTTGATAATGTTTAAAAATGAGACGCACAATCACCCGACGGAAATTGAACCATTCGGCGGCGCGGCAACTTGTTTAGGCGGAGCAATTCGTGATCCGTTGAGTGGCAGATCATACGTTTATCAAGCAATGAGAGTTACCGGCGCGGCTGATCCTCGTCGTCCAATTAGTGAGACTTTGCCCGGAAAATTGCCGCAAAAAAAGATCACTCAAGGCGCAGCACAAGGTTATAGCTCATATGGAAATCAGATCGGACTTGCAACCGGTCAAGTCCACGAAATTTATCACAAAGGTTATTTAGCAAAACGAATGGAGATCGGCGCAGTGATCGCGGCGGCTCCACGTGATAATGTTGTTCGTCAACGTCCAAAAGCCGGCGATATTGTTTTATTAGTTGGTGGTCGAACTGGACGAGACGGTATCGGCGGAGCAACCGGCTCATCAAAAGCGCACGATAGCCATTCAGTTGAAAATTGTGGTGCAGAAGTCCAAAAAGGTAATCCGCCAACTGAAAGAAAAATTCAACGTTTATTTAGAAATCCTCAAGCGTCACGATTGATTAAACGTTGTAACGATTTTGGTGCAGGCGGCGTATCAGTTGCAATCGGTGAACTTGCTAACGGTCTTGAAATAAATCTTGATAATGTTCCGAAGAAGTACGAAGGACTTGACGGGACGGAATTAGCAATTTCAGAATCGCAAGAAAGAATGGCTGTTGTAATTGATCCGGCGAATGTTGAGGCTTTTAAAAAATTTGCTGATGAAGAAAATTTAGAAGTCAGTGAAGTTGCAAAAGTTACTGAAGATGAAAGACTTGTAATGAATTGGCGAGGTAAAAAAATTGTTGACGTTAGCAGAAAATTTTTTGATACCAACGGAGTTAAGCAACATATTACAGCGCACGTTAAATCAGCGGAAAAATTTATGCCGTTGATCAGCACGAGTAATTTAAAAATCGAATGGCTTAAAAATTTAGAAAATCTCAATGTCTGCAGTCAAAAAGGTTTAGCAGAAAGATTTGATTCAACGATCGGAGCGGCGACGGTGTTAATGCCATTCGGCGGCAAAAATCAACTTACACCGGCTGAAGGTATGGTAGCTAAAATTCCTGTTGATGGTCAAACGAATGCGGCGACGGTTATGACTTTTGGTTTTGATCCATTTATTTCGTCGTGGAGTCCGTTTCACGGCGCAATGGATGCGATCACTCATTCACTTGCTAAACTTGTTGCGATCGGTGCTGATTTTAGAAATGCTTATCTTTCATTGCAAGAATACTTTGAACGCCTTGAAAAAGATCCGGCTAAATGGGGTAAACCTGTCAGTGCATTACTCGGTGCATTTATGACGCAAAAAGGTTTTGGAGTTGCAGCGATCGGCGGCAAAGATTCAATGAGTGGATCATTTGAAAATATTCACGTTCCACCAACTTTAGTATCATTCGCAGTTGCAACCGTCGACGCTGACAAAGTTATTTCTCCGGAGTTTAAACATCATAATCACAAAGTTTATATAATTCCTTCACCTCGTGATCGTTATGGTGTTGTGCAATTCAAAGATCAGAAGAGAATTTTTAGAGACGTACATAAATTAATCAACGAAGGCAAAATTATTTCAGCATCAGCGATTGATCGTGGTGGAATAGCGGCGACAATTTCAAAGATGGCGATCGGTAATGATATTGGTTTTAAATTCAGTTCGGCGAAGAGATCGATCGATTCGCTTTTCACTTGGAGATATGGAACTTTGATCGTTGAAGCGGCTGATGGCGTTGATGATCTCAGCGGCTTTGAAAACTTTATTGAGCTTGGAAAGACGATCAAGCAAGAAGAGATCATTATTAACGACGTGATCATTTCACTCGACGAAATTAAAACGTCTTACACTTCACCGCTTGAGAAAATTTTCCCTACGAAGTTAGGAAACATTGATCAGAAATTGATAGGGCTAAGTGCGCAGGGCGCAGGGCTGAGATCACTTAGCCCTCAGCCTTTAGCTCTCAACCCTAAAATCTTAATCCCTGTTTTTCCGGGAACTAATTGCGAATATGATAGTGCTAAAGCGTGGCGTAAAGCTGGCGGTGAGCCGGAAATTTTGATCGTTAGGAATCTTACACCTTCAGCGGTTGAAGAAAGCGTTGAAGCGATCGTTAAGAAGATCAACGAGTCGCAGATAATTATGTTTCCAGGTGGATTTAGTGGCGGTGATGAACCGGACGGCAGTGGAAAATTTATTGCGGCGATGTTCCGTCAACCTAAGATCGCTGAAGCGGTGATGAATCTTCTTAATAAACGTGATGGATTAATTCTTGGAATTTGTAACGGCTTTCAAGCTCTTTTAAAATTAGGTCTTTTACCTTATGGTGAAATTCGTCCGTTAAGTGAAGATGATCCGACGTT
>JAFUZV010000185.1 GCA_017476425.1 Selenomonadaceae bacterium | reverse complement strand
TCACCTCTGTATCACAAGTACTTCTTCAATGTTTCCATCATTTTCGGCACGTCAATCGGTTTTGCAATATGATCATTCATTCCGGCCTCTTTAGCATTTTGAACGTCTTCACTAAACGCATTCGCAGTCATAGCAATTAGCGGAACATTTGTATTAAATTTTCTGATCTCTCTTGCCGCTTCGTAGCCGTCCATAATCGGCATTTGAATATCCATCAGCACAATATCATAATCATTATTTTGAACTTTTTCAACAGCTTCTTGACCATTCGTTGCCGTCTCAACTTGAAAACCGAACTGCATTAAAATCATTGTTGCGATCTCTCGATTAACTTCAATATCATCAACCAACAATAATTTTTTATCACTGAAATTAATTTCTTCTTGAGTCTCTTCTTCTTCAATGACTTCTTCAACTGCATTTTTATCGATCTTAAATTTCACGTTAATTATAAATTCAGTGCCTTTACCTTGCTCCGTGACAACTTCAATAGTTCCGCTCATAAGATCGACGATCGATTTTGTGATCGCCATACCTAAGCCGGTGCCTTGAATACCGCTGACGGTTGAAGTTTTTTCTCTTGTGAATGATTCAAAAACCGTTGCGGCAAATTCTTTGCTCATTCCAATGCCGCTGTCTTTAACTCTCAATTCATATTCAGCTTGATCGTTATCATTAGAAATTTCTTTTAACGATAAATTAATTGATCCGCCTTGTGGAGTGAATTTGTAAGCATTGCTGAGAAGATTTAAAAGCACTCGATTTAATCTGTTGACATCGCAGATCACAAATTTATTTTTAACTTCAGTTTTAACTTTGAAGTCAATCTGCTTATTTGTCATTTGAGTTGAAAACATATCTTCAACTTCAGAAATGGTTTTGACAAGATCAGCGTTATTTAATTCAAGTTCCATTTTGCCGCTTTCAATTCTTCCCATTTCAAGAATATCATTAATCAATGCTAACAAATGATGGCTTGACGCTTCGATCTTTAATAAAAAATCGTGTAATTTTCTTGGAATGCCGTCAGGACATTTAGGACGATCGCAAATTTCACATTTCTTGTGAAGATTTTTAGCGAGTTCAACATAACCTATAATCGCATTCATAGGTGTCCTTATATCGTGGCTCATATTAAATAAAAATCTTGTTTTCGCTTTACTATTCTCTTCAGCACGTTGTTTTTCGATCTGTAATTCTTCTTGTTGATGATTGATCGTCTCAATATAAGCCGCTTGCATTCGATTGTGACGATATTGAATAAATACATAGAAAATCAAAATCACGATCAAAACTGCTATGATTAAAATTGAAGCTGCAAGCCACGGACGATTTTGAATCATTTCAGCGATCGTCATATTTTCGTAACGCTGTTTGATCCATTTGCGATCAAGTTCAGCAAGTCTTCCTTCTTGCTGCATTTGAATTAATACAGCGTTGACTTGTACCCTCAACATTGTATCTTCCGGGTGCATTGCTAAAGTTCCGTAGACGTGAGTTACAGCATAACTCGGAAAAATTTCACCGTCCATACCTAATTTTTCAAGAAAGATATTTCCAACTTGAATAGGACAAATCGCAAATTCATATTCGCCGCGCTTTAAAGCCTCAAAAATAACTTCATATGAATCAATATAAGTTATTTCATCGTCAAGACCGAGACCCGGAACACGGTGAAGACTTGCAACACGTCGACCATAGAGATCAGCAACAGAAGTTATTGCACGTTTACCATAAACAACATATTGCTTTTCAGTTGTCGGCAGAGTTGCAATAACATCAGGATCATTAATGATCGAATCGCTTTCCATATTCATAATTATATCAGCGTTGCCGTCACGAAATCTTTTATTTGCCTCAACCCAATCAAGTAATTGAAGATTAAGATTCATTTGAAGACGATTAGCAATTTCATTAATAAGTTCAACGTCTAAACCGTGATAATTTTCTGCAGAGTCAGCATATGAATAAGGTTCATAATCAATATCAGTAACGACGTGCAGAGTTTGATCAAATTTATTTAGTGCATGAACGTCTACTTGAGGCTTCGGCTGAGGCATCATAAAAAATATAAACAATACTACAACTGAAGCCAACAAAATTAAAGTTAGAGAGAAAATTTTTTGCATTGTTGCCTCACTTGAATAATGCAGAGAACTTTCTAATTGTTTCTTCTTTCTTTGGAAGAATTTCATTATAATTTACTTTGATACCTGTATCAAGTGCAAGTTGCGGAGCAGGTAAATTATATTTTTCCGGCATAGCAACATCAGTTCTAACAGGAACAGTTCCGGCATTAGCGATTTGTTGTTGTGCTTCTTGAGTCATAACATAATCGATAAATTTTTTTGCGTTGTCTTTATGATCAGCGTCAGCAAAAATTGCGATCGGACTCGGAACCATAACAAGTTCTTTAGGATAAACCATTTGAAGAGCAGAACCTTTGTCGATTTTAGCAGCGGTTATATAATCAACGCCAAGACAAGCATTTAATGTACCTGCAGCAGTATCATCAATTACACGCCCGGAACCTTTCGACTTCTTAGCACCGTTAGCTTGTAATCTTTCCAAAAATTCCCAGCCGAATTGTTTTTCAAGAAGAGCAACGGACATATAAGCCGTTCCGCTGAGTGCAGGATCAGCAATTCCGAAAGAATCTTTGTAAGCCGGATTAGTTGCAATTTCTTCCCAAGTTGTCGGCGGCGTTGAAACTTTTGAAGTGTTAATTACAATTCCGAGAGTTCCAAGACGTGCCGCAGTGAATGAACCGTCATAATCATCAAATGGATTTAAAAGGTGATTGAATTCTGCAGGCTGATATTTTTCCAAAAGTCCTTCATTTCGCATTTGATAAAAGTCCGGGACTTCACTAGTCCAAATAACGTCCGCCATAATATGACCGCTTTGACGTTCCGCAGAAAGTTTCGCCATAATTTTACCGGCACCGGCGGATTGATAGTCGATCTCTATGTCAGGATATTTCTTTTTAAAGCCTTCTAAAATTCCGCCGACGATCGATTCTTTCATTGAAGTGTAAATTACGAGTCGATTTTTTGAAGTCTCATTATTTTTTTGAGAATTTTCACCACAACCGCCGATCATTGCACCGATCAGCAGAGTCATCATTAAGCATAAAATTTTTTTGATCATTTCGATCACTCCTCGTAAATATATTTTTAGATAAAATTTATTTCAGATCGAATAAAAAAATCAATTCAAAATTGTAAAACAATTATATAATAAATTATTTCGATATGCTATCATTTTTCAGAAGAAAATTTTTTTATTAATTCTTAGAAAAAAATTTGTGTTGAAGTGCACTTTATGTGATATATTTATGTTGACTTGAATGAAAAAATTTTTTGAGTCAAAATATTTTTTGGAGAGTGATCATTTATGAGTTTTACTTGGAACATTCCGACAAAAGTTTTGTTCGGCGTTGGAAAACTCGGTGAACTTCACAAGGAAGCTCCGCTTGGTAAGAAGGCTTTGATCGTAATTTCAAATGGCAAATCGACAAAGACAAATGGAAGTCTTGATAAATTGCAAGAAGAGTTGAAAGCGTGGAATGCTGATTTTGTTGTTTTCAATAAAATTCAAGCTAATCCACTTGAGCCGACAATTCAAGAAGGCGTTGAATTTGGTCGTGAAAATAATTGTGATTTTGTCGTTGGACTCGGTGGCGGATCAGTTCTTGATTCAGCAAAAGTTATCGCGGCAATGATTCCTCAAACTGAAGGACGTGTTTGGGATTATGTAATTTTCGGCACCGGCGGCAAAAAAGAATTTAAAGCTCCGTCACTTCCTTACATTGCGATCACTACTTCAGCAGGTACAGGATCAGAAGTCGACGCAGGCGCAGTTGTTACGAATCCTGCAACGAATGAGAAGACAGCATTTTTCAGAGATTTTCCGACGCTTGCTATTGTTGATCCAACTTATATGGTAACTGTTCCGAAAAAATTTACTGCTTATCAAGGTTTTGATGCCTTCTTTCATAATGCTGAAGGTTACATTTCAAAAGGCTGCAATGAGGCGGCGGCAATGGTTGAACTTGAGGCGATCAGACTTCTTGCAAAATATTTGCCGATCGCTGTTAATGAAGGTTCTAACATTGAGGCAAGAACGAAAGTTGCATTTGCAAATACTCTCGGCGGATTCTCAATGGATTTAGGAACTTGCACGGCGGAGCATTCACTTGAACACGCTTTATCAGCTTATCATCAAGAATTGCCTCACGGCGCAGGCTTGATTATGATCAGCATTGCATATTTCAATCATTTTGTTGAAAAACACGCTTGCGACGATCGTTTTATTGATATGGCTCGTGCAATGGGTAATGCTAATGCTGACAAGGCAAGCGATTTTATCGACGCTTTAAAGGAAATGCAAAAGGCTTGCGGCGTTGACGATCTCAAGATGAGCGATTACGGAATTAAGCCGGAAGAATTTCCGAAGATGGTTAAAAATACTCGTGACGCTATGGGTTTCTTACTTCAATTTGATCCTGTTGAACTTAGTGATGATGATATGTTAGCGATTTATCAAAAATCTTATAAATAAAAAAATTTTGATTCAAAAAAATTAGGCGGATTGCAAATTAATTTTTGCATTCTGCCTTTTTGATTGCTTGTTAATTTTGGCGACGAGATTTATAATTGAAAAAATTTTTTAAGTTGGTGATCATTTTGAATAGAGACGAACAAATAAAATTTTTGATCGAAATTTTGTTAAACGAAATGCCGGAAGTTAAATCGCAGGCTGAAAAAGTTCCGAACGATCCGATCTCTCAACGTCAATTATTAAGAGCATTAATGAATATTCGTCCGCCGATGCCATTAAAGTCTTCTTTCTTAACGATTCAAGATCAATTACTTCAATCAGAATTGCAAGAGAAAAAAATTATTACTCTCGACGAAATTAAAAATTCATTACTCATTACCCATTACCCATTACCCATTAAATTATGGCAGGGTGATATAACAAGGCTTAAGGTTGATGCGATCGTCAATGCGGCTAATTCTGCTTTGTTAGGTTGCTTTGTGCCGTTACATAATTGCATTGATAACGCCATTCACTCCGCCGCCGGTTTGCAGCTTCGTGACGCTTGTAATAAAATTATGAATGAGCAAGCACAAGAAGAACCGACAGGATCAGCAAAGATAACACCGGCTTTTAATTTGCCGAGTAAATTTGTAATTCATACCGTTGGTCCGATCATTCCGTTTGATCGTGATCCTAACGTCGACGAAGAAAATTTGCTTGCAAGTTGTTATGAATCCTGTTTGAATTTAGCGATCAAAAATCAAATTCAAAGTATAGCATTCTGTTGTATCTCAACAGGCGAATTTCATTTTCCGAATCAACGCGCCGCCGAAATTGCGATTGAAACAGTTGAAAATTTTGCAAAAAAATTTGACTGTCCGCTAACAGTCATTTTCAATACTTTTAAAGAGATCGACACTGATATTTATAAATTTTTGTTACGATCACATTTCAATTATTTATAGGATTCCATTCAGATTTAAAAGAAAATTTTTTACTCATTTCATATTGCTGCCAATTTCGTTCGATACGATTAACGACATTATGAACATCATCAGACATAATATCGTAAAGAATGATCACAAACTGACCGTTACTGCTTTTCGTCAGCGTATCACTTCGCCGCAAAGTTTCTTTCAACATTTTCAAAAATTCTTCACCGGCTTCAGACATCATTTTTGATGAAGTAATTTTTTCTGCAACTTCTTCTTCTTCAGACTCCGGAATTTTTTCCTCAGTATCAATTTGATTTAACGACAGTAGCAAAATACAATCTGTTCTGTTGCCATCTTTACGAGTACGACGCAAAAATCTATAAACAACTTTGAAATGTTCAAGAGGTAAGATCATAGCCTCTTCTTTTTGATTGCGTTCACCTAAAATTAATTCGATCTTTGATAAACTTGTAGCGTCATCAATTTCCATTTCGGCGAGTTGTTTTGTACTGCTGAAAATATTATAACCGTGCTTGCCGTGCTGTTTGACAACATAAAGTGCTTTATCAGCTTTCTTGTAGAGTTCCGAAAAATTTTTTCCTTCAACGGGAACGAAGACGCAGCCTATCGACGCACCGAGCGGAATATTCATATCTTCACCCATTAACTCTTTAGCTTTGCTGACAAGTTTTTCATTGATATTTTTTGTCTTGCGATCAATAACATTTTCTTCATTAATTCCGTGACAAAATGCAATAAATTCGTCGCCGCCCATTCGTCCGACAAGATCATTAGGTCTGACTTCTGATCTAATGATTTCTGCAAAGCTGATCAAAATTTTATCGCCCATTGAATGCCCGTGAATATCATTAACTAATTTAAAACTGTCAAGATCGATCATCATCAATGCGCCTTCAGCTTGTTGACAAAGTTGATCTAATTCTTCTTCACTCGATGCTTTATTTAAAAGTCCGGTCAAAGCATCAGTGCTTGCATGCTTTTTAAGTCCTTGAATTTGTTCAACCGTTTGAAGGATATTTGCAATTCTGCGCAGAAGTACATCAGGGCGAAATGGTTTTCTGATAAAATCCATTGCACCATTTTCAAAACCTTTGCTCTCTGTCTCTTCATCGTGATCCGCCGTCATAAACATAAACGGGATCACTTGCTGAAATTCTTCTTGCAATTTCGTTTGAAGTTCATAGCCGCTCATTCCCGGCATTCTTAAATCAGAAAGCACCATATCCGGGCGTTCTTTACGAAATTTTTCGATCGCTTCAGCTCCAGAGTTAGCACATACTGTTACATATTGTGTTGCTAAAATATTTTCAGTCATCATTAAAGAGACAAGCATATCATCAACGATAAGTATTTTTCTCAAGTAAATCAGCTCCTTAAGTTTAGTGCTGCATTTTAGTCTCTTGTAATATTTTATCACTTGTATTAAAATTATAACAGTTATAACAAAAAAATTTTTTTATGAATACATTTTTAAATTTTATGATTACATTTTAGAGGTGAAATTTTTATGTTGACAATCGAGAAACTCAAAGAATTTGGCGTTGATACCAAAGAAGGTTTAACGCGTTGTATGAATATGGAAAATTTTTATTTCAAAATGATCAAAATGGGACTTTCTGACGGACATTTTGAATCACTTCAAAAATCTCTTGAAGCCGGAAATATTGATGAGGCTTTTGAAGCGGCTCACGCTCTCAAAGGTGTTATTGGTAACCTTGCACTTTCACCAATTTATGATCCGCTTGCTGAAATGACTGAAATGCTCCGTGCGAAAAAATCTGCTGACTACGTTGCAATGTACAAGCCGATCAAAGAAATGCGTGATAAACTTCTTGAAATGTGTTGAATTGCAAAAAAATTTTTCAGCACTGACGAGGAATTAGCTAATGGAAAATCAATTTTTGCAATCGATTAAACAGATCGAAATTGCCGCTGTACTTATGAGAAAGAAGGACGACGGAAAATTAGAATCAGTTTTTGCTTCTGAATCATTTGCAAAATTAATGGAATGTTCATCAACTGAAGAAGCAATGAAAATGATGAATGGCGAAGGTTTTACAAATACAACTCACACCGAAGATCGTCCAAAAGTTTATCAAATGCTCAATCAACATTTTTCAAAACAGAACACGAAAGATTTAATCATTCGCAAGATCAGCGCAAAAGGAAAAATTATTTGGTGTAATGTTCACTATGCTTTCATTGATGACTTTGATGAAGATTATCTTTACTGTACTTATTTCGACGTGACGACTTTGAGAATTTCCGAGCAACGATTAAAAAAGACTTATCAAGCGATCGGTGAAACTTTTTACCGTGAAAATTCTCTGACGCTTGGAATGTTCCGAGTTAATCTCAAGCAAAATAAAATTGAAGATATGAAAGGTCGTGATCTCTTTGATACAGATTCGATCGATCGATCTTTTTCTGAGGTTATAAAACTTCGTGCATTGAATTATCCTATTGCAAGAGAACAGAAAAGATTTTTAAAAGTTTTCAATAACCAAAAGTTGATCACTGATTATTTAGCGGGCAAAACTCAATTATCAGAATTTCTTTTTTCACGGCGTAAAGACGGCAGACTTTGTTATGTAAATTTCGCTGTAATGTTGACGCGGCATCCGTTGACGAATGAAATTACTGCTTTTATTGCTGAAAAAGAGGCGAATCATCAAAAAGTTGAATCGGCGTTGCTTGATAAAATTTTAGCTCGTCAATTTGATATGGTTGCTTACCTTGCTAACGGAAAATATGGCGTTGTAGCCGGTGATGCCTCGCTGATCGAAAAAGGCAGTATTTTTCCGCTGACTCGTATCGGCGATTATGATGAGTATCTTAAAAATCAAGTTGTGCCTGTTCTTGATGAAAATTTAAAATCTGAAACGATTGAAGCATTATCACTGAAGAATATCAAAGCGAATGTTAAGACTGATAAGCCTTACATTGTAAATATCGCTTGCAATATCGACGGCGAAAAATATTATAAACGTTTCGATTTTTATAATGTTGATCCTGAGGCTGATTTTTATATTCTTCTTAAGAGTGATACAACTGAAATTCAACGTAAACAGATCGAACAGAATGAAAGACTTCGTGAGGCGTTGAAAGAGGCAAGACAAGCGAATGTTGCTAAAACTGCTTTCTTATCAAGAATGAGCCACGAGATCAGAACGCCTATGAATGCGATCATAGGTCTTGATAAGATCGCTTTGCACGATCCAAATTTATCTGATAATCTTCGTAGTCATTTAGATCAGATCGGACAAAGTGCCCGCTATTTGTTGAGTTTGATAAATGATATTCTTGATATGAGCCGAATTGAAAGCGGCAAGATGGCGATCAAAAATGAAGAATTTGAATTTAATTCATTCCTCGATCAGATCAAAAGTATGATTGAAAGTCAATGCAGAGAAAAAAATTTGAAATTCAGCTGTAATATTTTGACGAAATTAAATCAATTTTATATCGGCGACGACACGAAATTAAAACAAATTCTGATAAATATTTTGGGTAACTCTGTTAAATTTACCAATTCCGGCGGCGAGATAACTTTAAATGTTGAATGTACGGCGCAATATGAAGGTCAAAGTAATTTTCGCTTTACAATGAAAGATACCGGTATCGGTATGGATAAAGAATATCTGCCGAAAATTTTTGATGCTTTCACTCAAGAAGATGCAACGACGACTTCAAATTTCGGCGGCAGTGGTTTAGGTCTTGCAATAACTAAAAATATTGTTGAGATGATGAACGGATCAATTTCCGTTGATTCTGCAAAAGGTATCGGAACGACTTTTATTGTAAATCTTCCGCTGAAAAATTCGACACGTCGCAGCGATCAAACTGAAGAATTTAATCCACGTGATCTGAATGTCTTAATAATTGATGATGATCCGTTGAGTTGTACGCACGCTAAAACGCTTTTGAATGAATCCGGTATTAATGCCGATACTTGTGAAAGCGGCAAAAAGGCTTTTGAAATGATTCGACTTCATCAAGCACGAAGAGAAGAATATAATTTAATTCTCGTCGATTTTCAAATGCCTTTTCAAAATGGTTTAGAAGTTACCAAAGAGATTAGAAAAATTCTTGATAAAAATACAACTGTCATAATGATAACGGCGTTTGATACTTTTGAACTTGAGGATAAAGCGATTGAAGCCGGTGCAGATGCGATTATGGAAAAACCGCTGTCGATCGCAAGTCTGACTTATGAATTGCAACAAATTTTCAAGCGCAAAAAAAGTGAAGTCAAAGAAAAAATTCTTGCTGATCTTACTAATCGCCGAGTGCTTATTGCTGAAGATATGCCGGTTAATGCAGAAATTATGATGATGTTGCTTTCGATGAGAGAAATGCAGACTGAACACGCTGAAAACGGAAAGATCGCCGTTGAAATGTTTGCAAAATCCGAAAAAAATTATTACGATGCAGTATTAATGGATATTAGAATGCCGGAAATGGACGGCTTAGAGGCAACAATGGCAATTCGTGCGCTTGATCGTCCTGACGCTAAAACTATTCCGATAATAGCAATGACGGCAAATGCTTTTGATGAAGACGTTCAAAGATCGTTGCAAGCCGGAATGAATGCACATTTAACTAAACCTGTAGAGCCGGAAAATTTATTTAGGACGTTAGAAGAGTTGATCGGAAAAAATTTAGCGAATCAATAACATAACTTGCAAAAGTCGTTGATTAGTTGTACAATGAATCGAAAAAATTTTTTGCGCAGGTGAAATTAATGGCTGAAATAAATATTTTGATCGTTGATGATGACGATATGATGTTAAGAATGGCTGAGTTCGTTCTCGGACAAAATCCACGATACAACATTATCAAAGCAAATTCAGGCTTGCAATGTTTAAGAGTTCTGCAAAGCGGCGATAAGATCGATTTAATTCTGCTTGATATTCAAATGCCCGGTATGGACGGAATAAAAGTTATGGAACTCATTCAAAAACACGATTATTGGAAACAAATTCCGGTAATGTTTTTAACAGCGTCGTCAGATAAACATACAGTTTTAAAAGCCGGTCAAATGGGCGCAGTCGGTTATATCAAAAAACCTTTTGAGCCGGACGATTTAATTTTAAGAGTTGCCAACGCAATATAAAAAAAAGTTCTTGCAAGATCATTTTTCAGATCAAGCAGGAACTTTTTTATTGTGCAGATTTATTCAAAATTATTTTTTACTTCTGCAGGTCAACGATTAATCTTATTTAACAATTTGTTTCGACTTCAAAAATTTTTTGTGAGCGGCGGTAACTTCTTTGTACAATTCATTTTTAGTAATGTCATAACGCTCCGAAATGATCGGCTTGTGTCCACGTCGAAAGATAATAACTTTCTCAAGAGGCATATACAAAATTTTTTCAACAGATACATTCAATTTTTCGCTGATATTCCTTGCAGTCATTAAATTATTCGATCCGAAAAATACATAAGAATCACAATTATCTTTGATAATTTCAGCGTCGTCACCATAAATTGATTTTAATTGCGCCTCTGATTGAATCAACAAAGTTACTGAAATATTTTTCTCTCTAAAAATGCTAATGTATTCGCTGAAATTCAAAATCTTACTCATTGCAAAATCGTCGCAGATAATGTGAGTCTCACGAGGCAATTTATAATCAAGATCGGGACGATTTTCAGCATATTCAAAAAGTGATTTAATAGCCTGTGCATAGAAATTATTAACAAAGTAATGCAAAGAAGGATTAACCGCCGAAGTTGAAACGAAAAGTAAAGTTTTTTCATCGGCGATATTTTGAAAATCAATTTTATAATGACGTGCGATCATTCTTCTGATCTCCGGCGTGAAAATTGTATCAAGTGTAGTATTCAAAGTGCTGTAGACACAACCGGCAGTTTTTCTCGGCAATTTACGGAAAGTTTTCCACGAAGTAACAGCGACATTTAAAGGATCACATTCTGCGACTTTCTCAAAAATTTTATCAAGCGTTGTTGTTATACCTTCATCTTCCTCAACAAATTCTAATTTATTGTGAATTTTGATAACGTCGTTAAATGTTGCCTTCTTGTTCATTTCAAGTGCAAGTGCAATTTCTGCCGTCAAAAGCGAAGTTGCACATTGATCCCAATAAGGATCAGCGTAAGAAAGTTTTTTCTGAGGATCAGCCTTGACGATCGATTCAGCAAGATAAATTATATCTAACTTACTCTTTACATAATGAAGTGGATCATAAGATATTAACGATTTTTCGGGGTTTGTGAAATTCAAATCAAGAACTTTATAGCCTCTAGATTTAAAAAGCGGCGTGTACTTGTCGATCAATCGACGCTTTGAAAGTGTAACGATAAGACTTGAATTGAAGGTTTCCAAAAGTTTCATTTCTGTAATACTCATCGTCTTACCGCTGCCGGAACTTCCGCAGACAATCAAGTTATTATTGAGTTGATTTTTCTCCGTGTCCAAGTCGAAAATGCAATTTTTTCCTTCACCTAAAATAATACGATCGGCTTTCATCGCTATTACCTCCATATTGAAAATTTTTACTTAAACGAACAAAATAAAATTTTCGGTGGTGATCGTGGTGAACAAATAGAGATCAAAATTTGAATTTCCATAACAGCACCAACTCACAAGCGAAATAAAAAAATCCTCACGAAGTACTTTTAAAAATTTCTTGCGCCGGATTTTTTAGATTAATCGTTAAGCTAAGCATTTTTCATAATTTCGCCTCGTCGATTTTAAAAAATTCATCGCGACAGCTAAGCACTATGAAAAATACTTTATTCAGTTTTCAAGGTTCAAATGTCACAAAAATAATTAACATATTCGATCAAATAATACTTTTGAATTGTATCATAACAAAAATTTTTTTCAATTTAAAATTTGATTAAAAAGTAAAATTTTTTTCATTCGTCGATTCCTCATCAAACAGCAGACAATGATAACCGTTTCGACCGTGCTGTTTAACGTGATAAAGTGCTTCATCAGCCGCTTTAAAGAGCGTTTCATAATCCTCACCTTGATATGGCGCAATGGCAATTCCTATGCTTGCACTAATTCCGGTTATAATATCGTCGACTATAATATTTCTTGCAACAATATTAAGTTGTTTAGCTTTGCGAACTACAACATTAATATCAGGCAAGTTGTCAATGATCACGACAAATTCATCTCCGCCGAATCTTCATATACAATCTTTAGGTCTAAAACTCTTGCGGAGTTTTCTTGCAAATTCTTTTAAAACTTCATCGCCGAATTGATGTCCGAAAGTATCATTAACTTCTTTGAAATGATCGAGATCGATAACATAAAGTGCCATAAAACGATCATTATTAAATTCTTTAGACTTTTGTAATTTTCTCTTGCAAAGATTCGCCATCGTCGTCTTATTATAAAGTTTTGTAAGTTTATCAAGTTCCGATTCAAGTTGATAAGCATCACGAGCCGATCTTATTTTATTGAAAGCCTCCGCCATTTTACCGAGTTCATCATTTGACATTACTTCAAGATTATAAATATCGCCGTTGCCGCTGACGATCTCTTCAGCGGCTTTTGTTATCTCTACAATAGGCTTAGTAAATTTGATCGACAAGAAATATGCAGCTGTACCGACGATTGACAGCATAAGAAAACCGATAAAAACAGCTTGTGCAATTTTATTGTAGACTTGATCCAAAATGAAGTGATAAGGTTGAATGCTGAGGATCAACCAATCAGTAAGTTCACTTCTTGCATAAATGACAAGTGAATCTTCGTGATCAATATTCATTCTGCGAACGCCGAAATTATCTTTTATCTCGTCCGCTAAAGTTGCATAACTAAGATCGCCCACGTGCGCTGTAGAAAGTTTTTGAATTTCGTTTGAAGTTGCCACTACTGCGCCGGAACGATCTAATATCACGACTGAATTTTTATCATCGTCTTGAGTCTCTACGAAATCTTGAAGAGCTGAAAGATCAAAATTTCTTTGCAACAAGCCGATCGGTTTACCATTCTCATCTTTAATCGGAACTTCAAGGACAACAATTTTTTCACCCGTCGACATACTAACGATAACATCAGATACAAAGTCATTGCCTTGCATTGCCTCTTTAAAATGTCTGCGCTTTTTTATATTCACAAGACTTGAATTATCAGTTCTGATAAGTTGATCAGCATTAGCCGCCGTTATTGCACTAAGATTGTTATCATCGAAAAGATCATTTATATCATTCAAGCGTTTAAAAATAATTCTTTCCAACTCAGGTGAAGGCTTTTGTACATAATCAATTATGATCGGTTCTAATGCTACAGCGTGAAGGACATAAAAATTTTTCTGCAAAAGTTCTGCGACGTGTTCCGAAACCATTAAATTTCTCAAAAGACCTTTGCTTTTTGCTGTCTCTTCAAGATCATTGATCATATTATTAGCACCGAGACTTATAACAATAATTAGAGGTAGTGCACCGATCAATATTAGCAAGCAAAAAAGTTTATTCTTGATACTTCGGTTAATACCCATTAAAAAATTTTTCTCCTCAGTTTCCCAAAGTTTTTACAAGTTGAAGAACTGCCGGAAATAATAAAACTACGAATATTGACGGAAATATAAATAATACCATTGGGAAAATTATTTTAACTGGAGCTTTCATTGCTTCTGATTTTACAAATTGACGATGGCGATCACGCATATTATCAGCTTGCATTTTAAGCGTTTTTGACATACTTGTTCCTAATTTTTCAGCTTGAATTATCGACGTTGTGAATAAATAAACTTCTTCAAGATCGCAACGTTTAGCCATTTGAGTTAGTGCATATTGCCTCGTCATACCTAAGCTGACATCACTTTGCATTCTCTTAAACTCAACGATCAAAGGACCTTTCATCTTCGTTGCAATTTTAGCCACTGCGCCGTCGAATGATAAACCGGCTTGCACACTTACACAGAGAATGTCAAGAAATTCAGGAAGTTGCTTTCTGATCTTCTTTTGACGTTGACGAATATTTGCATTCAACATTGCAAAAGGAAGAGTTGCTCCAATAAAACCGCCTAAAATGATGATCATAATTCGCTGTAAAAATTGCAAAGTTGAATTTTGAATGG
Organism: Selenomonadaceae bacterium; assembly: GCA_017476425.1. Classification (GTDB taxonomy): domain Bacteria; phylum Bacillota; class Negativicutes; order Selenomonadales; family Selenomonadaceae; genus Quinella. The sequence continues at coordinate 1,258 of JAFUZV010000185.1, read as the reverse complement.
CGAAAAATGTAATGCAAGTAACAAGCACAATAGAAATTACCCAAAATAATATCAAACGGTTGACGCTCCAAACACCTTGCTTGCCTGCTCGAAAAATTCGATCTTCAAGCATTTTTCTAATTTGTTTCGGTGCAAGTTGCCTCAAGCGATTTTCTATACCTTGAATGATCGGACGAATTACCCTATTTGAAAAAGTTTTGTCGATCATTGCTTGTTCTTTAGCATCAGGCTTATTAATATTATCAGCGGAATTTTTTTTATCTTTACTCTTCTGAATATAAAATAATTTTGCACGTTCCGTTTGTGCTTGTTTAATTAACATTGCAAGCCGCCGACGAACTTGAGCTTCAGGCGTTTGTTTTGCATACAAAACAATGTAGGTAAGTGCAAACCAAAGTATTCCGATGAATAGTGCCAGTCCAAAAATCAATTATTTTCACCTCTATGATCATAATTAAAAATTTCTAATTCCGCATTCCGAATTACGAATTATAAATTTCTAGCATTGAATAATGATCGCGGCAATTCAACGCCATTCATCTTAAATTTATCCAAAAAAGCCGGTTGAAGTCCGGACGCTTCAAAATGTCCGATCGATTTTCCATTTTCATCAATATAATCTTGTTCATATTTAAACAAGTCCTGCAAAACGATTGTATCACCTTCCATATTTTGTACTTCTGTAATATATGTAATTTTCCTGCTACCGTCTCTAATTCTTGATTGTTGCAAAATAAGATCGATCGCAGAAGCGACTTGAGTTCTAACCGCTCTAACAGGTAAATCCATACCAGCCATTAAAACCATTGTTTCAAGACGACTTAAAACATCACGAGGTGAATTAGCGTGCGCAGTCGTTAATGATCCGTCGTGTCCTGTATTCATAGCCTGCAACATATCAAGAGCTTCACCGGCTCGAACTTCACCGACAATAATTCGATCCGGTCTCATACGAAGAGCATTTTTAACAAGATCACGAATTGTAATTGCGCCGGTGCCTTCAAGATTCGCCGGACGTGCCTCAAGCGTTACAACGTGTCTTTGCTGCAATTTTAATTCTGCAGCGTCTTCAATCGTTACAATTCGATCATCGTTCGGAATGAATGAAGACAGTGCATTTAATGTTGTCGTTTTGCCGGAGCCTGTTCCGCCGCTAACTAAAATATTTAATCTGGCTCTTACACAAGCCTCAAGAAATTCCGCCATATCTTCGTTTAACGTTCCAAAATTTACAAGATCACCAACTCCGAGTGCAGTC
>JAFUZV010000026.1 GCA_017476425.1 Selenomonadaceae bacterium | reverse complement strand
CGATCTTTCATAATAAGTTCAAGACCACGCCAAGCAGTACCTGAAGACAAAGCGTCAGTAACATTTCCGCTATCGTCAACGGTTGCCTCAACACGCAAATGTCCTTCAATTCTAGTTATAGGATCAACAACAACATGTGGCATATTTTTCACCTCAATCAAAATAATTAGGGCTAAGGGCTGAAGGCTTAGGGATTAGTATTTTAATTCCTAATTCTTCATTCCGCATTCCGAATTAATCCTCGTGTTTTTCTTCAAGAAGATTTTCACGTTGATTACGTTGAACGATACTTGCAACAGCGTGACCGGCTACACCAACAGCAGTAACTGCGGCAAGTCCTGCACCGATCTTATCAACATCACCGAGCTTGTCATATTTCGGCAAACGATCAGTAAATGGATCTTCGTCCCAGAAATTAGCATTAGAACAACCAATGCAAGGCGCACCGGATTGAATAGGATAACTCATACCTTGCCACCAGCGAAGATTTCCACAAGAATTATAAGTCTCCGGACCTCTGCAGCCTAATTTATACAGACACCAGCCGGCTTTAGCACCTGCATCATCAAAATTCTCTGCAAACATACCGGCATCAAAGAATGGACGACGATAACAAGTATCGTGAATACGATTGCCGTAAAATTGTTTCGGACGACCATCACCATCAAGCGGCGGAATAGTTCCGAAAAGTGCAACGTGCATAACAACACCTGTCATAACTTCCGGGATCGGTGGACAACCTGGAACTTTAACAACAGGTTTACCACCAACAAACATTGAAATTCCTGCTGATCCTGTTGGATTAGGTTTCGCCGCTTGAATGCCGCCATAAGCCGAACAACTTCCATAAGCGATAATCGCCGCTGCGCCTCTAGCCGCTTTCTCAAGCAAATGTGTAAAGGTATGACCTCCACTCATGCAGTAAATTCCGTTGTCCTTCGTTGATACTGCGCATTCAACAGCAAGAATATATTTTCCGTTGTACTGCTGAATTACTTCGTCAAGATGAGCCTCAAACGGAGCACCGCAAGCCGCGCTTAAAAGATGATCATATTCAAGCGCAATGTTAGTCAACACGACATCAGAGGCAAGCGGAGCACCTGAACGAATAAATGACTCATCGCAGCCGGTGCATTCGTGACCGTGAATCCAAACGACAACCGGCAATGGTCTTGTCTCTGCAGCCTCAACAACTTTAGTAAACATATCAGTACTTAAGCCCATCAATGAAGTTAAAGCCATACAACCTTTTAAGAAGTTACGACGACTAAATCCTCTTTTGAGATAAGCTTCCCACAAACTCTCCCTTTGTTTCATAAGTCTATCCTCCTAAACTCAAAACAATTTGCTTAAATGATTTTGCAATTTGAATTATAAAAAAATTTTATCGTAAACGATCTGCAAATTGAATCAAGAATATATTTTAGTTTTTTTTCGCCGAACAAAAATTTTTTCCTGCACGAACAATTCAAAAATGAAGTTGCACATTGAATTGACAGCAGAAATTTTTTATCGTAAAATATTTTTCATTGAATTAGAAATGTAATTTATTTTTGAAATGGTTTTGAGGTGATCAATTATGGCATTAAAACTTCCGAAGAAATTAAAAAATTGTTCCGCTTGTGGAAAATTATTCTCAGCAATAAGAAATGAAACGCTTTGCAGAGATTGTTTAATCAAAGAAGAAGAGAAAGAGCGAGAAGTGCTTGATTATGTCCGTGAGCATCAAGGCTGTTCCATCGCTGAAGTTATAGAGGCTATGGGTGTAACTGATAAATTTATCAGAAATATGATCAGCAAAGGACTTTTTGCTAATATTGAACGTGATGATTTTTATTATCCTTGTCAAGCCTGTGGTAAACCGATAAAGAATGGAACTTATTGCAGTGATTGCCTTAGTCGATTGAGGAATGAAACAAAGCGAATGGCTGATCAAATGGCGGTTAGGATAAGTGCTGCTTCAAATCAAGGTAAAGGAACTAAGACAAAGAAAATTTCTGAACTCTCAACGATTGAAAAACTCAATTTGCAAGTTGAAAAAGAATTAGAAGTTGAACAATCAAGAACAAAGAGAAGTATGTATGAACGAATTGTAAATGAACGAACGGGCAGAACTGTTGGCAAATTTAAACCAGGCAGTAAGTAATTAGGGCTGAGGGCTGAAGGCTGAGAAACTAGTATGAAAGCAGGATTGTTGATGATTAAAAAAATTTTTCTGATCACGGCGTTGATGATCACTTTATTGACTGCGACGGCTTTTGCAGAAAAAACTGATTGGTCAGATAAAAATTATAATTTTGGTGAGATAAAAACGGTTTTAATAGACGAAGTTGAATTTAATGAAGACGTTGACAGCGACGTTATGGAAAAAGTTTTGCAAGAAGATTTTTTGAAGAATGCAACTCACACGAAAGAAATTAAAATTGTTGAAAGCGGCTCGGCTGATGTTTATGTTAAGGCGAAAGTAACTGAATGGTCAAGCAGTTACTACATTAGACCGGCTTATACAACTTGGGAAAAGAAAGAACGTCGTCGTGAACGCAAAAGATCAGACGGTAAAAAAGAGACTGAAATTTATTATGTTGAAGTTCCTGTTGAGCACCCGGCGCAACGAATAGACACTTCAACGATCAAAATGCGTTTTGATGTTTGTGATTCTTCAACTGACGAAGTAATTTTTTCACGTGAAGAAATTAGAACAAAGGATTCTGCAAATGGTCATCGTGGAATGTTCGGACGAATTACAAAATCATTTTTCGACGATCTCGGCAAGAAAGTGAAGAAATCAAAATAAAAAAATTTCGATCTCAACAGGCGGCTTGAGCCGTCAATTTTTTTTGGAAGTGATAGAATGAAAATTTTTTTAGCTCCTATGGCAGGCGTTACTGATCGTGCATTTAGAATGTTAGTTAGAGAGATCGGCGGCTATGATGGATTAATGTTTTCTGAAATGGTAAGTTCAACGGGTATTCATTACAAGAGCGAAAAAACTTTTGAAATGTTAGACTTTATCAATGAAGAATTGCCGATCGCCGTGCAACTTTTCGGATCGAATCCTGAATATGTATCAGAAGCCGCAAAATATGTAACAAATCTTGCTAATAATTCCGAATTACGCATTCCGAATTTCGCATTAGATTTTAATTTAGGTTGTCCTGCGCCAAAAGTCGTTAAGAATGGTGAAGGTTCCGCCTTGATGAAAAATCCTAAACTTGTTGAGGAAATTTTAACGGCGATCAAAAAATCTTCAACATTGCCATTGAGTGTAAAGATCAGATTAGGTTTTGACGCTGATCACATTAACGCCGTTGAGATCGCTAAAATTGCTGAAAATGCTGGTGTCGATTTTATTACTGTACACGGTCGGACTCGTGAACAATTTTATTCCGGTAAAGCTGATTGGTCAGAGATCGCAAAAGTCAAGCAAGCTGTTAAAATTCCTGTTATCGCTAATGGTGATATTCGTGATGAAGAAAGTCTTGACGCGATCATTAATGAAACTAATTGCGACGGCGTAATGATCGGACGTGCGGCGATGGGCAATCCGTGGATTTTTAAGCGATTGAATTATTACTTAAAAACCGGCAAAAAAATAACTCTTCCGTCGTTAGAAGAGCGAATTAATATTATTAAAAGACATCTTGATCTTTTGCTTGAGTTTAAAGGTGAGTATGTTGGCATTCGTGAGATGAGAAAACACGCCGCTTGGTATACTAAAGGCTTGATCGGCGGTGCTGAATTTCGTGATAAATTTAATCGTGCTGAAAATAAAGAAGATTTTTTGAAAGTGATCGATAACTTGAAAAAATTTTAGTTTATAAATTTTGCATAACTGCCATTCTTACTCTTGACGATCTCAAGTTTTGAATGGATTTGCTGCTTGAGTTCCTCAACGTGTGAAATAATTCCGACAAGTCGTCCATCTTTCTGCAATTCGTTTAAAGTTTTTAGCGTCTGATCTAAAGTATCGCTGTCAAGTGATCCAAAACCTTCATCAATAAATATCGTGTCAAGTTTAATTCCACCGGCGTTATTTTGAACAACGTCAGCTAAGCCGAGAGCTAAACTCAATGACGCTAAAAATGATTCGCCGCCGGAAAGTGTTGCAACAGGTCGCGTTGTGCCGGTGAACTCGTCGAAAATTTCAAAATCAAGCCCTTGAAATTTTAATTTGTTGACAATATCCGGCATTTTATATTTAAATTTATAACGTCCGCTGCTCATTGATTCAAGCCGTGCATTTGCCTCAGCTATGATCTCTTGAAAAGCGGAATTTAAAATATAAGTCTGAAATTTCATTTTGCGAGGATTATGACCATTAGCAACTCTTGATAAACGATACCAAAGATCAGATTCTTTTTGAAGTATGGCAATTTTCGCCGTCATTTCCTTCAAAAATTTGTTGACGTTTGCAAGACGTTCGGATTTTGATTTTAAATCTGCCGTCTTCTGATTCTGCAATTTCCAAGCCGCCGTTAATTCGTTCGATCTTTTTTGTAATTCTTCAATGTTCGGCTTTGTCTTGCCTGTTAATTCTTCAGTCAATTTTTTATGATTCTCTTCAGCCGCCGCCACTGTCGATTTATCTGAGGCTTCTTGCCTTTCAAGTCCGTGATAAGTTTTTTCGGCAATTTCCCAAGCTTCATTTAATGCTTGTAATTTTTCTCTTGTGATTTTGATTGTCTCTGCAATTTTTGAACTGCCGTATTCTACTTGATATTCGTCCGGAACTTGCATTTTGATCTCATTAATTTTGCCTGTTAATTTCGACACTTCTTCATCCGCTGATCTTAGTTTCTGATCTTCACTTGCCATTAAATCTTTAGTTTTCTTGATCGCTAATTCACCACTACGCCGCTTTTTGTCGATCTCTTCACATTTCAATTTTGCATTTTCCGCTTGAGATAATTTTTGTTTTAAATCGTCGACGTTTGCAGTTTCACTTTGTCGATCTAAACTTTCAATTAGCGTTTGAAGTCTTGCCTTCTTGTCTGCAACTAAATTGTCAGCTTGAGATTTTCTGTTGACGAT
>JAFUZV010000184.1 GCA_017476425.1 Selenomonadaceae bacterium | reverse complement strand
CGCAGACCAAATTGCAATTTGATGATTAAAAAATTTGTGATTCTCACGACGTGGAGAAAAAATTTTTTCGTAAGTCTCACCATTTAAAGCCTCAATAAAGAATGACTGCCCGTTAATATATCTGTAATGATTCGACTCCACGATCTCAGCATTAAAACTTTTCGCTTTATTGTAAAGCACTTCAAACATATTTAATTCAGCATAGTCATCGCTTTCAACAATTCCAATGTATTCACCTTGTGCGATCTCAAGTCCGCAGTTCATCGAATGACCATAGCCGGAATTTTTTTTGTCGATAACTTTGATTCGATCGTCTTGATTAGCATATTCGTTAATGATCTCAAGCGATCGATCCGTCGAGCCGTCATTAATGCAAATTATTTCGATCTCTTTCAACGTCTGATTTACAACGCTGTCCAGGCATTGACGCAGATATTTTTCAACGTTGTAGATCGGAATTAAAATCGAAACTTTGATCAAAATATATTCACCTCACAATCATAATTATGACGTTAAAAACTTCAATAGCAAGATAAAAATTCCTGCAAATGCTTAGCTAAATATTAATATTTCGTCAGCGAAATTGATCACTGCCGGACGATGAGACGCAATTATTATTGTTCGATCATTTTTATAGCGATCGATCACTTGTAAAATTTTTTTCTCTGTCTCAATGTCAAGACTTGCAGTCGGCTCATCAAAGATCAAGATTGAAAAATTTTTTAATAATGCACGTGCAAGCCCAAGCCGTTGAAGTTGTCCGCGACTAAGTGAATTGATCTGATCATCAAGATTTAAATTTAGATCGACTTCAGAAAGAATTTTTTTAAGTTTAGCATCGTCAACACTTTGAAAGATTGTTAAATTATTTCTGATCGAAGTTTTGAATAAATGCGGTTGTTGAGGAACGTAAGCAATATTTTGATCGGCGAAAATAATTTTTCCATTCGTCGGCTGATTAATTCCGGCAAGAATTTTTAAAAGTGTCGACTTTCCGCAGCCGCTTTCACCGGTGATAACCGTTACAATTCCGGCTTTGAAATTCAAATTAACATTTTCGATCGCCGGAAATTTTTTATTAGGATAAGTGAACGATACATTAACAAGATCAATTAGGGCTGAAGGCTTAGGGCTGAAGGCTGAGGAATTTTTTCTTAGCCCTTTGACCTTCGACCTCAGCCCTATTAAAGCGTCTTTTGCTTTGATTAATGCGTGAAATGCTGCGCCGAGTTGACGGATCGGCGAATAAAATTCAGGTGCAAGTATCAACAGGAATAATGCAACGTCGAAAGAAATTTTATCGTCGACGAGCCGAAGTCCGATAGTTACTGCAATAATTGCGATTGATAGAGTTGTGATCAATTCAAGTGCAAAAGCTGAAATAAAAGCGATTTTCAACACGTTTAAAGTTGTCGCCGCTGATTGTTCTGAAGTTGATTTTAATTTTGTAAGTGCTGAATCGATCTGCTTGAAAATTTTTAATGTCGTTATTGCGCTGATCAATTCTCTAAAATCGCCGTTGAGTTTTGACAGTGCGATCATTGCAACTTGATTTTTTGCACTGACGGATTGACCGATCAAGTACAACAAGAATGGCGCAATAGGTAACGTTACGAAAAATATCATTGCTGACGGCGGATCAATTATTGAAGTAACGATCAAAATCAGTGGCAACAAAATAATTATCGTTAAGAAGTTCGGCAGAACCTTTATAAAAAATTCGTCGAAACTTTCAACAACATTAAATATCAACGTCAAAATTTCACCGCTGTCGATCGGTGTTGACGAACTGAAAAATGATCGGTGTAATTTTCTGCGCAGGTTTTCTTGGAAATTCAGCGATAACAAATTAAATTTCTTCATACGAAAATTTTCAATAATGATTCTGCAAGCCAACGCAATAAATAAAATTAATATCCATTGTCCATTAATAATTACACATTGAAACAGCCAAGCGATGAAGATAATAAAAATTCCTCTGAGCAACTCAAATAATATGAGTGGCACGAGGATTTTTTTATAAGTTTTAATTTGCGTTATCAAATAATTTTTCATATTAAGTTTGACTCAAAATATCAATCAGCTTGTCAACGTCATCAGAATTAGTCGCCCAACTTGTTGCAAATCTGACAACAGTATGATCTTCGTCGAATTTTTCCCAAAAACTAAATTCAACTTTCTCTGCTAAATTTTTCATCACTTCATTATTCAAGATCACAAAAATTTGATTCGTCGGTGAATGAAAAGCGATCTTATAATTAAATTTCTCAAGTGCATTACGAATTTTATCAGCAGTTTTGATCGCAGATTTACCAATCTCAAAATATAAATTATCAGTAAAGAGTTCATCAAATTGAATGCCGAGCAAGCGACCTTTAGCCAAAAGTGCACCGTGTTGTTTCATAATCGTGAAGAAATGCGGAATAAAATTTTTCTTCGGAATGACAACAGCTTCACCGATCAATGCTCCACATTTCGTACCGCCGATATAAAACACGTCACAAAGTTCAGCAATATTTTTCAAAGATACATCATTCAACGGACAAGCAAGAGCATAAGCAAGTCTGGCACCGTCAATGTAGAGAATCAAATTATTTTCAATGCAAATTTTTTTGATCGTTTTAAGTTCATTAAGCGTGTATAAAGTTCCGTATTCCGTCGGCTGTGAAATATAAACCATTCCAGGTGCAACCATATGATCGTGATTTTGATCATTATTAAAAGTCTCAACAAAATTTTTGATTTGTTCAGCGGAAATTTTTCCGTAATGATTAGGCAAAGTCAAAACTTTATGACCACAAAATTCAATCGCTCCGGCTTCGTGAATGCTGATATGACCGCTGTCCGCCGCAATTACTCCTTGATATGATTTTAAAACTGCGTCGATCACAACAGCATTAGTTTGAGTGCCGCCGGTTAAAAAATAAATTTCAGCGTCTGGGCAATCGCAAGCCTTACGAATTTTTTTGCGTGCTGATTCTGAAAATTCATCTAATCCATAGCCGACACTTTTAAAAAAATTTGTTTGAATAAGACGATCTAAAATTTTTGGATGAGCACCTTCAAGATAATCTGATGCAAATGAAATTTTATCGATCAAAATTTTCACCTCGAAAAATTTTTTACCACGTGAACAATCCGGCGATACCTGCACTCAAAAGTGAAACGATTATACCGGAGAGAATCATATATTTAACATTCTTGCTAAGCAGTTGATTTTTATTTTCGTCAACGATACCATTAAAGCAGCCAAGCAATATTCCAACTGTACCGAGATTTGCAAAACTTGTTACAAAGACAGTCAAAACACATTGCATATGAGTGCTGAACGTTGAAATAACCGGCTGAGCCTGCAACATTACAACAAATTCATTCGTGATTAATTTCGTGCCCATAAATTGTGCAAGTTGAAACGCTTCATTGTAGTCAAGTCCCATAAGCCACGCAAATGGAAACATTATTAAACCGAGAATTGATTCAAGACTGACGATCGGACTTATCAAGGCAAGAGCTTTATCAATTAACTTTGCAAGTGAAACGAAAGCAATTACTATACAAGTGACAATGAAAACTAATCTGCCTGCACCTAAGATCGATTTACTTAAGAATGCAAAGAATGGCAATTTTTCTTCACCGCTGTCAAGTGAAACGATCGTGTCTTCTTCCGGCGGAATTTCAACAGGCTGTAAAATATGGACAACTAACAAAGCATTGATCACATTTAACGGGATCGCTGTCAAAACAAATTCAGCAGGCATCATTTGAATATAAGCACCAACTAAAGCCGCTGATACACAACTCATTGACATCATAGCGATCGTTATACAGCGTTCAGGTTTCATCTTTTGAAGTTGCAGACTTGAAACGGCTACTGCGTCAGTGTTACCTAAAAACATCATTTCTATCGCATAGAATGATTCAAATTTTGGCGCACGAGTTAAAATACTTAACGCTTTACCGATCCATTTTATCACGAATGGTAACAGACCGATATAAGTTAGAATATCGAACAGCGGAACGATCATTAACAGCGGTAGAAGTGCAGCAGTTATAAAATTCATCTGCGGAACATTTACCCAATTAGGCAATGCAAAAGCAATACCTTCAAATGAAACGTTGATCACTGCTGTGAATGCTGAAGCCGCCGCAACGATCATTTCTCGACCGATTGAAAACGAAGTTAAAAACCAGCCGATAAAAATATTCATTGCAAAAAGTATTCCAACTGTTCGTTTATTAATCGCTTTACGATCTTTTGAGAAGATCACGGCGATCGCTAAAAATACAACGATACCGATTAAATTAATTAAAACAAACAAATTTTTTCACCACCGGCTAAAACTTTTCAATCTTATCAAGTTCAACTCTTGCATAGATCAACGGCTCAGATTTTGGTTGATCGTTACCGATCTTAATCGCCAAACGATAACGCCTTTCTGCCTCATCTAATGAATTTTCTTTTGAAGTGTAAAGTGTTGCAAGCGATTCACCGGTTTTGATCTCATCACCGTATTTTTTATGGATCACAAGTCCTGCAGAAAAATCAATATCACTTTCTTTAGTCTCACGACCTGCACCTAAAATTACTGAAGTTACACCGATCGACTCAGCGTCCATTTTAGTGATAAAACCATTGCGATCAGACAAAATTTCTCTTTGATATGGAGCTTTTGCAAATTTATCATAATCACGAAGAACAGAATCATCTCCGCCTTGCGCTTTAACCATTTTGCAGAAAGTTTCAAATGCCGAGCCGTCAGCGATCGATTTTTCAGCAAGTTTTTTACATTCTTCAAGACTACCTTTTTCACATAAATAAAGCATATTCGCCGCAAGTTGCAAAGATACTTCAGTTAAATCTTTTGGACCGTGACCTTTGAGAACGTCCATTGATTCGATAACTTCTAATGAATTTCCGATCGCAAAACCAAGCGGAGTATCCATATCAGTTATTAATGCAACCGTTCGACGACCGGCACCTTCACCGATCGCAACCATCGTTTCAGCAAGTTTAATAGAATCGTCAAGAGTTTTCATAAATGCACCGCTACCGGTTTTCACGTCTAACAAAATGCAGTCTGATCCGGCGGCTAATTTTTTACTCATAATCGACGAAGCGATTAACGGAATACAATCAACCGTTGCAGTTACATCACGAAGAGCATAAATTTTTTTATCAGCCGGTGCAATGTTACCTGTTTGACCGATCAACGACAAGCCATATTTATTGACGGTGTTAAAAAATTCTTCACGTGTTAAGGCAATTCGATAACCTGGAATAGATTCAAGTTTATCGATTGTTCCGCCGGTATGTCCGAGACCGCGTCCACTCATCTTTGCAACTTTACCACCACAAGCCGCAACAATCGGAGCAACTATCAAAGTTGTTTTATCACCAACGCCGCCGGTTGAATGCTTATCGACTTTTTTGCCTTCGATCGCTGAGAGATCAATCATATCACCGCTGTTAGCCATAACTTTTGTAAGTTCGGTGGTCTCGTGATCATTCATACCGTTAAACCAAATCGCCATAAGCATTGATGACATTTGATAATCCGGAATTTCACCATTAACATAGCCGCTGATCATAAATTTGATTTCTTCGTCAGTCAAAACTTCATTGCGTTTCTTCTTTTCGATCAGATCGTACATTCTCATAACAATTCACCTCGAAAAAAATTTTTTATTTAATCATTGTAACACAAATTATTGACAAGTTTAATAAAAATGTTTAAATTATTTCTTAAGAGTAATTACGATTTAAGATCAGACATTCAACAGAAAAATTTTCGGACAGCATATGTTTGTTATAAAATAAAAAAACCGCGACATTTTCGATCAATTCGATCTAAGACGCGGTAAATTTTTTATAGGAAGAAATTTTTAATAGTTGTGAGGTTAATTGATGAAATGAAGACGTGGTTATTTTATGCTTTGCTGTCGGCGTTAAGTGCAGCGTTAGTTTCAATCTTCGGCAAAGTCGGCTTAAAATATTTAGATGCTAACGTTGCAACGGCAGTCCGAGCGATCATTATGGCGATATTTTTGATCGGTGTAATTGCAATTCAAGGCAAAATTGGAAATATTTCAGACGTTATCAGCGATCGAAAATCATTACTATTCATAATTCTAAGTGGAATTGCCGGAGCGTCATCGTGGTTATTTTATTTCTTAGCCTTGAAAGAAGGAAAAATTTCACAAGTCGCACCGATCGATAAATTAAGTGTCGTCTTCGCTGTGATATTAGCAATAATAATTTTCGGTGAAAATGTTTCACTGATTCACGCTTTTGCAATAGCACTCATAGCGATCGGCGGCTTGATACTTGCGATTTATTGATTCGATTGACTTTGCTGATCTTGCTTAAAATTATTTTCTTTGTGATGAAAATGTTCTTTGTCGAAGTCTTTCAATAATTCACCACTCACAGCATCGATTTTGAGTGAATATTTAACACCATTAGCGAAACATTTTACTTTATAAACCGGCTTAAATTCATTTGAAATTTTTCCTTGATAGTTCTTGAGATGAATTTTGTAGAAATTAATATCGTCTTCTTTGACGTTGATAGCCTTTGCAGTGATATTTTTAACTTTTGCTTCGTCAATGAGAGTAATATTTTTTTCTGCAGCCTGCGTTTGAATGTAAGCAGCATTTTCGTGATGATCTATGTAATGATCTTTGTACTCGTGAGCAAGGCAGAGACCTCCGCCGGTGATCATAATTCCGGCGATCAAAGCGGCTCCGATTTTTTTCAAGTGAGATTTTTTAATGTCGATTTCAAGAATTTCTTTAATTGTCATTGTTAATCACTCCATAATTAAAATTTTGAAATATTGTTTAACGGTTTATGAGCGTAGTATAATTGACAAATCTAAACAAATTCTAAACAGCTTGACAACTCTACATAAACTTTTGAGGTGAATTTATGAAGTTGCCGAACATTTCGATCAGAAAGCGATTATTGATCGCAAATTTTTTAATGGTATTCGTGCCGGTATGCTTACTGACATTGATCGGCGGACTTGCATTTGTCGGCTTGAAACATTCTGATTCAACAAGATATAAATTGTTAATGTTAATTTCGCCGGAGAAGTCCTCAATATTTGCAACACAATATTTTCTTGGTGAGTTGAGAATCAAAGTTGAGAAGAATAAACCACTTCACAAAATAATTTCGATATGTCATTTGTTAGAAGATCAAGGAATCAACACAGCGATCATAAAAGACAGTGAATTAATTTATAAGACTGAAAATGCTGAACTGCGACTAATGGAAAAAGATATTCATCATCTCTTAGGCAGGACAAACGCCGCTGAAATATGGACTGAAGACGGTTTTGCATTTCGTTATACTTCACCGAAAAATAAAATTACAATTCTTGCGGCGAGTGACAGATCATTTTTCAAACGTGGCGAAATTCACGAAAATTTTGTTAAACGAACGGCAGAGATCATTTTATATTCAGTGCTGACGATCACAATAATTTTAATAATTTTTTTAGGTCGTTACCTTGCAAAACTTCTTTCTGAACAAATTGCACGTTACGAAAATAATCGAAAAGAATTAATCGCCGGAATAAGTCACGATCTTGCAACGCCGCTTACTGCGATCAAAGGTTATATCAGCGGTTTAAATGACGGAATTGCAAACACTGAAGAGAAACGAAAGCATTATTTAAAAATGATGCTTGAAACGGCGGACAATATGAATAATTTAGTTGAAAGTTTATTTTTATTCTCTAAATTTGATCTTGGTCGAATCGAATTGCAATTAAAGCCCGTTGTGATTTATGATTATTTCGTTGACTTCGTTGCAGACAAGCGATCATATTTCGCTGAACGTAATTTAAATTTGACGTTGACAGGTAAGCCGATCACTGCAAAAGTTGAGATCGATTATTTACAATTTTCAAGAGTCGTTGAAAATATTTTGAATAACAGTATAAAATATAGACGTGGTGAAATAGTTGACGTTGAGATCAATATTCAGCAGATGAGTAACAAGATCAAAATTTCATTTAGTGATAATGGTTTAGGTGTTGACGCTGAAAACCTTCCGAAATTATTTGAAAGTTTTTATCGCACTGACAAAGCAAGATCGAATGTTTCAAAAGGTAGCGGCTTAGGACTTGCGATCGTTAAACAAATTATTACTGCGTTGAATGGTGAAGTTACTGCTGAAAAATCAAATTCCGGCGGCTTGACAATCATTATTACATTACCAACATTGTGAGGCGATTAATTTAATGAAAAAAATTTTAATCATTGAAGACGACGAAAAAATTACTGAGATTGAAAGAGATTATCTTGAGGCAAATGATTTTGAAGTTGAACTTACTGCAACAGGTAATGACGGACTTGAAAAATCAATTTCAAATGATTATGATTTGATTCTGCTTGATATTATGCTGCCCGGCGTTGATGGATTTCAAATTTGCAGAGAAATTCGCAAGATAAAGGAAACGCCGATCTTGTTAGTCTCTGCAAAGCGTGAAGACGTTGATAAAATTCGCGGCTTAGGTATAGGAGCAGATGATTATATTGTCAAGCCGTTTAGTCCGAGTGAATTAGTTGCACGTGTTAAATCTCACATTGCACGTTATGAACGTCTCACAGGCGGAAAAAATCAAGCGAATATTTTAAACTTCGGCGATCTTGAAATTAATCTTGACGCTCATAGAGTATTTGTCGCAGGCAATGAAATTACTCTTGCTAATCGTGAATTTGAGTTGCTTGCATTTCTTGCGCAGAATCCCAACATTGTTTTCAGCCGTGAAAGATTGTTTGAAAGAATTTGGGGACTTGAGGCACTCGGTGACTCTGCAACAGTTACAGTTCATATAAATCGTATTCGTGAAAAAATCGAAACTAATCCTAATAAGCCGCGATATATTGAAACGATTTGGGGATCAGGCTACAGATTTAATTTTTAATAATAACAACTTGAATTTGTGTTATAATTATTTTCGAGGTGAGATTATGAAAATTATTTTTATTGACGTTGATGGGACACTTGTCGACTATGAAAACAATTTGCCTAATTCAGCAGTTGAGGCGATTCATCAAGCAAGATCGAACGGTCACAAGGTTTATATCTGCACCGGTCGCAGTAAGGCTGAAGTTTACCCGGAAATTTGGGCGATCGGACTTGACGGAATGATCGGCGGAAATGGTGCTTACGTTGAAGATCACGGTAAAATTGTAAGTCATAAACTTATCACGCTTGATCAGTGTAAAAAAGTTGTCGATTGGTTGCATAATCGAAAACTTGAATTTTATCTTGAGAGTAACAACGGACTTTTTGCAAGTGAAAATTTCGAGACGGCAGGCGATCCCGTTATCAAAAAGTATTGTGCTTATAAAGGCAAGGATAACGCCGATCAAATGACGATTAGAAAAATTTTTCCGGATATGATTTTTGGCGGTGAACTTTATCGCGACGACTTGAATAAAATTAGTTTCATTCTTAATGCTTATGATGATTATCTCGACGCTAAAAAAGATTTTCCGGATTTAAAAGTTGGTACTTGGGGTGGCAAAGGTGATACTGCACTTTTCGGTGATTTTGGTGTTAAGGATTTATCAAAGTCAAAAGGTATTGCGGAATTGCTGAAATATCTCAACATCGATAAATCAGAAACGATCGCTTTTGGTGATTCAAAATGGGATATTGATATGTTTAATTTTTGTAATATAAGTGTTTGCGTTGGTGATGGCGGCGACGATGCAAAAGCAGCAGCAGATTTCGTAACTGATCCGGTGATGAACGACGGAATTTATAACGCTTTTAAAAAACTCAATTTGATTTAACAAAAAAATTTAATTCTGAACATAAAAAAGACTCATAGATTTCTGAAATGACAATTAAAGAAATAACTATGAGTCTTTAAAATTATTACCATTCAATATTAAAAAAATTTTTTAATCGTCCTTTAAAGCATCTTTCAAGGCTTTCAACATAACTTCTTCATCAGGCTCCACGCCGGTGAAAAGTCTGAATGCCTCAACGCCTTGATAAAGTAGCATCATCATTCCATTTGAGATAGGATAACCGAGTTCTTCAGCCTTCGCTAAAAATTTTGTTTTAGCCGGTGTATAAATCGTGTCATAAACTAATGCACCTTCAGGCAAAAGTGAAATATCAACCGGCGGCATTGTATCAACGTCCGGCATCATTCCGAGCGGCGTTGTATTGATCAAAATGTCCGCTTGTTGCATTTGATCTTTAAATTCTTCTGTTTCCCAATGAAAAATTTCTATATCGTCAAACACTTCAAAATCATCAACTAAAGCCTTGTACTTCTCTGGATTTCTTACACCGATTGAAATATGAGCGGCTTTCCTCTTGCAGAGTCCCCAAATCACTGCACGAGCTGCGCCGCCTGCACCGAGAACAACTGCATTACATTCTTCCGGCAAAAATTCAATAGCATTTAACGATTTCAAAAAGCCGGTGACATCTGTATTGTAACCTGTTAATCTGCCGCCGTCATTAACAACGGTATTAACTGCGCCGATCATTTTAGCATCAGCATCAAGAGAATCAAGCAGAGGAGCAATCGCAGATTTCAATGGAATTGTAACATTCCAGCCGCGAAAATCTAAATCACGAAGACCATCGACAGCTAAAACTAATTTACCTTTTTGAACGGGTATTGCAATATAAGAATAATCGAGATCAGCACTTTTGATCGCTGCTGTTTGCATTACCGGCGAAAGAGTATGTCCGATCGGATAACCGATAATTCCGAGATTTTTTGTACTAACTTTAATCATAAAATCGCCCTCCAAAAATATTTTTCAAGTGATTATAGCATTTATCATCAACACAATCAATAAGCAATAAAAAAACCTTTGCAACCAAAATCAAATTTGATCGCAAAGGTTAAACTTTATCTATTTATTCGTTCATTAAATTACAAGGTTAAAACATTTTCGGTTGATCAAGAATTTCTGAATTAATAGAAGAACTCAACACGACCGAAGAGTCTCTCAGCATCGCCAGGACCGGTGATATAATCGCCTTTGAAGTACTTGCAAAGGAATACGATTCTATCCATAGGAGCATAAGCTGCACCAGCTACAACGCCTTTAGTACCTGCGAATGCATCATCCCAGTTAATAGCGCACAATGAAGTGTTAGAACCGAGTTTCTTGTAACCAGCCCAGACAGCCCATTCACCTTTCTTGGTGTTTTGGTTGCCGCCACCGTAAAGTGTACCATATTTGAAGAGTGCCTGCCAGGATTTGTCTTCGTAGTCAGCTTTAACGTTCTGTGCATATGCGCCCCAGAGTTGAGCTTTCTTGCTGAATTTGTAACCAGCGTTAACCGACCAGATATTAGCAGTATCTTCTTTACCATCTTTGCTATAAACATTACCAACATAATGACGATTATCGCTAGAATCTACATAGTAATGATTGCCTTTGAAATCATCATCTTTAATATGATAGAATGCTGCACCACCGAAGAGACCATGTTCAGAAGGAGTATACTGAACATTGATAGCTTGGAAACTCGAAGGATCGCTTCCACCAATTTGATAACCATCAGTAGCATTACCAGTAGTTGAACCAAAAGTACTAGCAGCACTAAAGAATCTCTTTTCACCGTTAGAACCACTTTGTCTACCGTCCCAAGCACCTGCGTGTCTTACGGAACCTACAACTGTACCTGAACTAAGACGACCAGCATAGATAGTAGCTTTCAACTTGTTACCAACAGTAACTTCAGCACCGGAGTACTCAGTATCCCAAATGATACCATCTTCATTAGTATAAAGCGGTTGTTTACCAACTTTTACTTGGAAGTTATCATAGTCACCTTGTGCCCAGCCACGAACAAGGTTAAAATCGCTTGAATCGTTGCGGCTAAGGTCAGCATGAGCATCAATACGAGCACGGAGTGTCCAATGCTTGTTGACTTCCATGATCGGCTCAAAACGGAAGATCCAATCGTCTTGATTGATCTTCTTTGTGCCATCTTTGTAACCTTTGCTGTAGTCATCAGTACGATGGCTCTTGTAGGTGTACTCAATCTTACCTTGCCAGATAACTTTGTCAGCGTATTTTTCGAGATTGCTTACACGAACGCCGAGATTGTTGAGTTCTTCGCTGAACTCTGCAGCAAGACGATCAAGAGCAGCCTTGTCAGCACCAGAAGGATTTTTTGCCATTGCTTTAGCAACCATCTGTGCCATTTCATAACGGGTAATGTTACGGTTACCGAGATAAGTGCCGTCGCCATAACCTTCGACGATACCATCAGCGGCAAGTTGAGTAACTGCATCATAAGCCCAGTGACCAGCCGGAACATCGCTGAACGGATTAGCCGCTGCAAATGTCGTTGATGCTGCGCCAACTACGAGAGCTGTCGTCAATGCAGAAACTACTGATTTTTTCATGATAAAACTCCTCCTCAATAAATGAACAGAAATTTGAATTTTTTTCGATTCAAGAGTTCGGAGAAATTTTTCTGCATGAGTGTCCTTGTTTCCTCAGCAATTTTTCTTACTTTCCTGAACCGCAGAAATAATATCACAAGTTTTTTCAAAATGCAAGCATTTTTTTACATTTTTTGAAAAAATTTTCACCAAAATTTCATTGAATTTTAATTTTTGGCTTTGTAGCGTGCTTTAAAATTGATCGTAGATTAAAAAAATTTTTGATTGAGATTAAAATTGTCTTATAAAATTAGGCAATGTTGAATGACTTTTAACATTTCCATTAATTTGATATAGTGAACAAAATTACAGGTAGACGTTATGAATTAACAGATAACCAATGGGATCATTACTTTGAAATATCAAATAAAAACCTCTTGATGTATTTTTTTATTCTACACCAAGAGGCTATTTTCACGAGCTCAATTTTATCGAGACAATTTTTTTATTTATCGAAAGTCAATTAACAATTTCTAATGATTTACTTTGCAGACTTCTTTTTGTTGTAATTCAAAGTCGTTGTTAATTGATCACTCTGAGAAAGCTCAAACGTTGATTCAAATTCATTTGTTGTGCTGACGATCGAATTATTACTGACTGCCTTAGATTCACTCATCAACGAATCAACATCATCACTTGCAAAGTTATCATCTTTTGCGAACCAAAGTTCATCTTCTTCAGCATAAGCCGCTGATCTTGTCGTCGTCACATGATAATTTGTCGTCTTGTTACCACTATTAATTGTCGTGATATTCTTACCTTTGCCGTTCTTAATTGTTAATGATCCTGTTCCGATCTTCAAGACAACATCACTACCGCTGAGTGAAGTTTTGGTAACTTTGCTAGTTCCGAGATAAATTCTATCTTGTCCCGCTGAGAAGTCAGCAATAACATCATTACCATCACCACTAGAGTAAACGAAAATATCATTTCCGGCACCGCCGGTAAGCGTGTCGTTACCTTTACCACCGCTCAAAGTGTCATCTCCAGCATCACCGAATAATTTATCATTTCCGTTGTTGCCAAGAATTGAATCATTACCAGCACCGCCATAAATTGTATCAATTCCACTTCCGCCTTTGATCGTGTTAGATAAAGCATTACCGGTGATCTTCATTGTAGTTGTTCTCTTCGTTGCGTCAACGGTCTTGATTGTTGACGAAATTGTTAATGGTGATTTTGTAGAATTTGTTACAGTCAATGAAGTTGAATTATCTTCACCATAAACTTTTGAAGTCGTCTTATTTGCAGAATCAGTAACAGTTATCACTTTACCCTTAGCATTCTTGACAGTAATTATTGATCCGTTTCCGATCGTAAGAATAACATCTGAACCTTTAATACTTGATTTAGTAATCGAACCGCTTGTCAATTTAATCTTATCTTGTCCTGGCGTATAATCAGTAATTAAATCATTGCCTTCACCATTAGCATAGATAAATACATCTTTACCTTTGCCACCTGTTAAAGTGTCGTTACCTTTACCGCCTAACAATGTATCATCTTTAGAGCCGCCGACGATCGAATTGTTAAGAGAATTACCGACAATTCTGATCGATTTATAACGTTTAGCAGCATCGGCAATCTTAACTTTTGAATTTAATGTCACTGAAGCACTATCAGAATTTGTAAGTGTCAATTTATCTTCATTACCGCCACTGCCAACAACCGTTGAAAATACTTTTCCACTGCTAGGCTTAATGGTGATAGATTTATTCTTAGCATTGTTGATTCTAATACTACCGCTGCCGATCTTAAGAATAACATCATTACCACTGATTGAGGCTTGTGAAATACTTCCGTTTGTGATATTCAAAGTAGTTTTAGCAGAATAATTAGTGATAATGTCATTTCAATCACCATTAGCATAGTTAATAACATTATTTGCAACATTACTTGTAGTAAATGAAATTGTATCATTACCTTTACCACCGGTGATCGTGACATAATCAGAAGAATTATTGATCGAGTCATTACCGACTCCGCCTTGAATGGTAACATATTTACCTATGTTATTGATCTTATCGTTGCCATCACCTGCATTGATCAAAACTTTTTGAGCATAATTAGATAAACTATCAAGAGTTCCACTGCCGACAAGCGTAGTATTTGAATTGATATTGAAAAGTTTACCGCTACCGGTCAAATTAAAAGTATAACCTGAGCCGTTAATTGTAGCAACACCGTTTGCATTGAGCACTGAAGAATTTAAAGTGATATTCTTGTTATTGATCGAAATTCCGCTAATGTTACCGTTTGTAGCTTTAAGGTTAGATTTAAGACCACTAATTGAGACAGCCGCAGTACCTTTAACCGCCGCAGAATAATTAATACTCTTACCATCTGATGCCAAAGTATAACCAGCCGTCTTACTAGCGATATTATAAGTAGCAGTAGTGCCACTGACTGACCAAGCTGATGTTGTTTTAGGTTTATCGACATTAGAGGCAAGTGCTAATTTATAATTTCCGCTGATTGAAACTTTCGACGTTCCAAGCGTATTAGCATTAAGTGTAACAGTATTACCATTAAGACTAATTCCACTTGCTGGAGCGTTATTTTTCAAGCCGCTAATAGTGATAAGATCGCTTGCATTTTTAGCCGTTGAATATGTGATAGATTTAGCGTCACTTGAAAGCGTATAACCAGCCGTCGAACTTTCAGATTTATATTTTGCAGTTGTTCCGCTAATTGTCCACGCTGCCGCTTTAGTCGTCGGTTTAGTAACATTTGAGGCTAAAGCAAGTTTATAATTTCCACTGATTGAAACTTTCGACGTTCCAAGCGTATTAGCATTAAGTGTAACAGTATTACCATTAAGACTAATTCCACTTGCTGGAGCATTATTTTTCAAGCCGCTAATCGTGATAAGATCAGTTGCATTTTTAGCCGCTGAATATGTGATCGATTTTCCGTCACTTGAAAGAGTATAACCGGCCGTCGAACTTTCAGATTTATATTTTGCAGTTGTTCCGCTAATTGTCCACGCTGCCGCGTTAGTTGTCGTTTT
>JAFUZV010000183.1 GCA_017476425.1 Selenomonadaceae bacterium | reverse complement strand
GCTGTAGTTCGTTCATCAAATTTCTGATCAAGTTTCATAATTTCAGCGTGACGTTGATTATCGCGATCCCTCATTTCATTTCTAAGGTCTTGTAATTCTGCATACCGTTGATTATCGCGATCTCTCATTTCAGCTTTAAAGTCTCTTAATTCAGCCTTGAAATCTTCATTGAGTCGTCTTTGTTCTTCCATGTAAGACTTAACTGTCATTTCAAAGGATTTTTGATCGCTTTCGATCTTGTTCACTTTAACTTCTAATTCAGTCATTGCAATCACCGCCTAACTTATAATCACCTCGTCAATAAATATACGATTAAAGCAACAGCAACGCCGCCAACTCCAACAGCTGTTGTACTAACTAAAGTCTGAATGTGTTTTGTAAGCTCATCAAATCTTTTATCAAGTGTAGTTATTCTCTCATCAAATTTCTGATCAAGTTTCATAATTTCAGCGTGACGTTGATTATCGCGATCCCTCATTTCATTTCTAAGGTCTTGCATTTCACTATCCATTTTTTGCATATACATTCTAACAGTTGCTTCAAAAGATTGTTGATCGCTTTCAATTTTGTTCACTTTCGTTTCTAATTCAGTCATTGTGATCACCTCTTAACTAAATTTAGAATAGCCATTTTCAGTGACCTCGTTAATGAGTTCTTCACCACCTTCACTAACAATTTTTCCATTCAAAAAGATATGTACTTTATCAACCGTTAAATGTTTTAAAATCTGTGTATTGTGCGTGATTATCAAACAAGAATTTTGATCATCATGAAATTTAGCAATACCATTTGAAACAAGTTGAACTGCATCAACGTCTAAGCCGGAATCAGTTTCATCAAGCAAGGCAAGTTTAGGCTGAAGCATTAAGAGTTGAAGAATTTCATTTCGTTTCTTTTCGCCGCCGCTGAAACCAACATTCATATGACGAGTTGCATAAGTCGGATCGATCGCTAATTCTTTCATCATTGCCTGTAATTCTTTTCTGAATTGCAAAGGCTTAATCTTTTCGTTAGTGATCGCCTGCTTAGCAGCACGAATCATATTTTCAACAGTGATACCTGGAATTTCTTCCGGTGATTGAAACGATAAAAATATTCCACGTCTGGCACGTTCAAATACAGCGAGCTTTGATAAATCTTCACTTTCAAAAATAATTTCTCCGCTGAAAATTTTATACTTAGGATGTCCCATTATCAAATTCATTAAAGTTGATTTTCCTGATCCATTTGGACCAAGTATCACGTGAACTTCACCACGATTAATTTTCAAATCGACACCGTGAAGAATTTCTTTATCTTCAACGCCTGCATAAAGTGATTTAATTTCAAGCATAAAATACACCTCTTTGTTAATGTAGAATGTAGAATGCAGAATTAAGAATTAAAATTGCTAATCATTCTACATTCTGCATTCTTAATTCTAAATTAGTTAGTAAGACTTCTGATCGGTGCAGGTATTCTTCCACCGCGAGCAATGAAAGCCTCAGAACTAAATTGATCTCTAACTGGAACAATCGGACAATAACCAAGCAAGCCGCCGAACTCCACAATATCACCAACTTTTTTGCCCGGAACCGGAATAATTCTGACTGCTGTAGTTTTATTATTGATAACACCGATTGCCGCTTCGTCTGCAATTATCCCGGAGATCGTCGCTGCACTAACATCACCGGAAGTTGCAATCATATCAAGTCCGACACTGCAAACGCAAGTCATTGCCTCTAATTTCTCAATACTAAGTGATCCGGCTTTGACTGCTGCAATCATTCCTTCATCTTCACTAACAGGAATAAATGCGCCGCTGAATCCTCCAACGTGTGAACTTGCCATTAAGCCGCCTTTTTTGACTGCATCATTCAATAATGCAAGTGCCGCCGTCGTTCCAGGTGCGCCGCAGCTTTCAAGTCCCATTTCTTCTAAAATTCTTGCAACGCTATCACCAACTTCAGCTGTCGGTGCTAATGAAACGTCAACGATACCGAACGGAACGCCTAAACGTTTTGACGCTTCACGAGCAACAAGCTGACCAACACGAGTAATTTTGAAAGCTGTTTTTTTGATCGCCTCTGCAATTTCCGAAAAATCTGCGCCTTTGAGATCTTCCAAAACGTGTTTAACGACACCGGGTCCACTTACTCCAACATTGATAACTCTTTCAGCTTCGCTTACTCCGTGAAATGCTCCTGCCATAAATGGATTATCTTGTGGAGCATTTGCAAACGTAACTAATTTTGCACAGCCTAACGCTTGTTGATCTCTTGTTAATTCCGCCGTTCGTTTGATAATTTCACCCATCTGTCTAACGCAGTCCATATTAATTCCGGCTTTCGTCGACGCAAGATTAATTGATGAGCAAACAACATCAGTAGTTGCTAAAGCCTGTGGAATCGAATCGATCAAAATTTTATCGCCATTAGTAAAACCTTTTTCAACGAGTGCTGAAAATCCACCAATGAAATTTACACCAACAGCTTTAGCCGCTTTGTCGAGTGCTTCAGCGATCGGAACGTATGAATCAGTTTTGCAAGAATCAGCAACGATCGCAATCGGTGTAACTGAAATTCTCTTGTTAATGATCGGCACGCCATATTCTGCTTCTAAATCTTCACCGGTTTTCACTAAAAATTCTGCTGAAGCTGTGATCTTATCGTAAACATTCTGACAAAATTGTTTGATATTAGGATGAGCACAATCACGAAGAGAAATTCCCATTGTGATCGTTCGCACGTCTAATTTATTTTCAGTGATCATTCTATTCGTTTCAAGAATGTCATCAATCGTTATCAAAATTTATCACCTCGTAATTTTTCATTCTACATTCTACATTCTTAATTCTGAATTAAACTTTGTGCATTACGTCAAAAATATCTTGATGTTGCGTTTTGATCTCAACGCCGATTTCTTCACCTTGATCCTTGAGTGCTTTCTGAAGATCGACGAGAGACATTTTACTTTCACTTGCCTCAGCAAGCAGAATCATATTAAAAAATCCGTCTAAAATATTTTGATTAATACTTAAAATGTTGACGTTGTTATCAGCCAAAATTTTTGTAACGGCGGCGATAATTCCAACGCGATCTTTTCCAACAACAGTTACTACTAATTTCATATTATCAACTCCTAAAAATAATTAAAGCGAGTATCGATTAATTTTCGTTCACCCGCCTTTAAAATAAATTTTGTTTTCTTATTAAAAAATTATTCATTAAAATTGTATAGCTTAAATTCAAAATGAATATTCATTAGATTTTTCTTTTGAAATTGTCCTTTTGAGAATTTATTTTTTAGAAAATTTCTTAGGTTTCTTGATCAATCTCGTTATCACCTTCCGAAAAAATTTTCAGAAGATAAGCCATACTAACTATTAAAATTATTTTAACATAAAAAATTCATTCGTCAATAAGATTCTTATATCAAAGAATGGTTACAAGGCTGTTA
This sequence comes from Selenomonadaceae bacterium, assembly GCA_017476425.1. Lineage (GTDB taxonomy): Bacteria > Bacillota > Negativicutes > Selenomonadales > Selenomonadaceae > Quinella. The sequence continues at coordinate 2,548 of JAFUZV010000183.1, read as the reverse complement.
CATTTTTTATACTCTTCAAAATTATTTCTTGAAAAAATTTTTTTAACGCCTTGTAATGAATAAAAAATTTTTGTATATTTAAGCAGAAATATTTTTCGAAAAGTTTTTAATCAGAGGTGAGATTAATGGCAAATATCAGCAATCGTGATAGAGGTGCTTTAGTAAGCGGCACGGACGAAGATAATAATATTTACAATTCCGGCACTTACTCAACGATCGTTTCAGGCTCCGGCGATGATTCGATCGATAACGTTGCTTCAAATGTTTTAATTCAATCTGGTGATGGCAATGATGGAATTTTCAATCGTAGCGGCACAAAAGTAACTATAGAATCAGCAGAAGGCGACGACATAATTAACAGCTACAGTTCTATCACAATGATTAATAGCGGTGCAGGTGATGATTATATTTACACTCATAGCGGCAACAAAGTAACTGTTGACGGCGGTGAAGGTGACGATACGATCATTTCAGGCAGTCAGAGGACTTCGATCTATGGTGGCGACGGTGACGATCTGATCTACGTTACCGGCAACAGCACGACGATTAACGGTGGCGGCGGCAATGATACAATTTATGCAAGCCGTTATGTTGAGACTTTTCAATATTCCGAAGGTGACGGTGATGATCTAATTGTAGATTATAAAACCGTCGATGCGATCAGAATTTTGAATGGATCAATCGATAGTGCAACGGTTGAAGGCAGTGATTTTATTATCAAAGTCGGTAGTGGCAGTGTAACAATCAAAGATGCTATCAATACTAAAATCAAAATGATTGATTCAAATGGCGCAATTACTTTTCTCAATCCTGGTGATTATATAACTAGCGGAATTGATTCGGCGACAATTAGCGGTACAGATGTTGCAGACACGATCACTAATGGTGATAGCAATGCTGGTTACAATACCGGATCAAATGCAACGATCAGCGCAGGCGGTGGCGAAGATAAAATTACTAACAGAGGCAGTGATGTTTATATCGATGCTGGCACAGGCAACGATACGATCAATAACACCGGCGCAGGTTCAATTATTGTCGGTGGTGAAGGCAATGATTCGATCAAAACAAAAGGCGATTCAGTTACTGCTTACGGCAATGAAGGCGATGATTATATTTATAATGGTCTTTTGCATTCTGATTATTCTTCATTAAGCGGCGGCAGTGGTAACGATACTCTTAAAAATTATGGTGCTTATTCGTTAGTTGATGGCGTTGAAGATAATGATAATATTTATAATGATTCACGTGCAATTTATTCCGTTATCAATGGCGGCGAAGGCTCTGATACAATCAGAAATGCTGCGTCGTTTGCTATGATTTATGGCGAAAGTGGTGATGATTCAATCAATACAAGCGGAGAAAATGTCACGATTAATGCCGGAATAGGTGACGATCTTATTCGTTGCAGTACCGGCACTAACACAATTATTTATGCTGAAGGTGATGGCAACGATACACTTTTTGGTTACAAGACAACAGACACGATCAATTTAACTTCAGGCAGTATCACAAAATCTGCTGTTAATGGTGCTGATGTTCTGCTTTATATTGGTGAAGACGGATCAGAGTCGCAAGGAATAATTACGATCAAAAATGCTAAGGATAAAAAGATCACTATTACAGATTCTGAAGGCAATACTACTTCTCAAGTCTACGAAGGCACTCAAGAATATAATGAGCCTGACGGAATAATTTACAATAACAATAAGACAGCGGTAACCGTTCAATCGCCATTTGAAGGCATAATCAATTTGTATGAATACTCAAAAGTTAAGCACGTTGACGCAAGACAGACTGACGGCGCAGTTTTAATAATCGGCAACAGCCAAGCAAACGTTTTTAGAGCCGGTAGCGGTGGAAGTACTTTATCTGGTGGCGGCGGAACTGATGCACTTTATGGCGGTGATGGTGCTGATACTTTTGTTTATTCAAAAGGCGATGGCAAAGACACAATTTATAAATATACAAGCGGACAAGATGATATTGTTTTGTCGTCTGATACAGTTGTTACAGGTGTTTCAATTCGTGGCACAAGTGTAATTTTAAAATTCGATGACGGCGGAACTTTGACGGTTGCAAGTGCCAAAGGCAAAGCGTTAACGATCACTGACGCTGAAGGCACAACCGCTGATTATACTTTCACTAAAGATTCTGATGGACTTGTAAGTACGTCTGACGATGATACACTGACGGCAAGTTACATTGAAAAATTCTTATTTGAAGATGAAATTTTGACTGATGAAATTTTGAATATCGATCTTGATTCGCTGAATTTGAATGATCAAACGGCTGATTATGCGATCGAAAATATAAATTTGATCTCAACCGACTTTGATGATTTAAAAATTAATTCTTCTTTCAATGATCAAATTTCCAAAACTATCAAGAAAAGCAAAAAGTAATTTCGTTGATTGAAATTGATCAAATTAAAAGAGTCACTAAATTTGATTTTAGCGACTCTATTTTTGTGCTGAAAATTTTAATTCGTTTTGAAGTTAATTAACCGAGAATTACATGAGACTCATGAGCCTTAACGCTTTGACCT
>JAFUZV010000025.1 GCA_017476425.1 Selenomonadaceae bacterium | reverse complement strand
CTATACGAAACCTCTGTTGCTTGACCAACTAAAAGTTTCCTGTGTGTCCCACGGTAGTTTTATTTTCGTGAGTTTGGTTTTCTCTCACACGTTTATTTTAATTCTTAATTGTTAAATTGTCAATTAAGAATTGCGGCTTATATCCCCATAGCTAAAGCTAGGGATATTACGCCGCTTTTTGATAAATTCAGCTAATCATTTACGATCATTTTGTTTGCAAATTTTTTCGATAAGTTTTTTTGCTTTGGCATCTTCAAAAGTATCAACATAGAGAATAGGCAATCCGGCATTAAGATAAAGTTTAAAATTCTTTTCAAAATTACTCATAATAACACCTCCACAATTTTTTTTAAGTTTAACATTTAATTCATTGATTTTTGTCTGTTATCGAGCGACATTTAATTAACACATCAGTCATCTTACACATTTTATTGATCATCTCAACGTTATGCACTCTAACGATATTAACGCCTTTACTAATTGCCAAAACACAAATTGCGCCGGTTGCCTCATCGCGTTGATCGATCGGCAACTTCAGCGCATAATTAATAACACTCTTGCGACTGACACCAAGTAATAACGGATATTCAACGCCGTCAATAATTTTCAATTCCTCAAGCCGTCGAAGAATTTCTAAATTTTGATCTTGCGTCTTGTTAAAACCAATACCGGGATCAAAAATAATTTTCTTACGACTCAAGCCAACTTCATCAGCAATTTTTAAAGTCCGTCGAAAGAATTTTTTTATATCGTCAATCACGTCAATAGAAATTTTTTGATTGTGCATAGAAACAACAGGCGCATTGAATTTTTTAGCAACTTTAGCCATCGCCAGCGGTTCAATTTCATTCTGCAAACCGTGAATATCGTTAATCAAATCAACGCCGTTATTCAAAGCAAATTCAGCAGTCTTAGATTTATAAGTATCAACAGAGATCGGCACAGGACAATTTTTTAACGCCTTCAAAATCAGATCAAGCCTTGCAATTTCTTCTTCAGCACTAATCGAAATTGCTCCGGGACGAGTCGATTCTGCACCAATGTCAATAATATCTGCGCCGCTTTCAATTAACTTTTCAACGTGATTGATCGCTTTGTCAATCTTATTAAAAGATCCGCCGTCAGAAAATGAATCAGGCGTAACATTCAAAATCGCCATTATCAAAGTTTTTTTGTTGAGATCAAATTTTTTGTTACGAATTTGAAAAATCATTTTGACGATTTCACTCTCAAAGTATAAAATATATTTAAAATTAAATTAATCGTCAGTATCATAAAATGGATGAGTTTTCACATAATCAACCGGACGACTCCAATCAACGTGAACGCCGGTTGCTTCCCAAAGTCTAGTTAATGCAAGTTGAAAACTTTTAACACTTTCAAGCGGATCGATCTTTTCAACTGTGAAATCCAAAAGAGTTTTATGTGGAACTTCAATATCGTGCGTCTCACTCAAAAAATTTTCTGTTGCTTGCTTGCCTTCATCATTCGCAAGAGTAACTTCTGCAGATTTTTTTTCTGAATCGTATTCAACATAACCGAGATCATTTTTGTAGCTTATGGCTACGCTGTAATTTTCCATTTAAAAATTCTCCTTAGTAAAAATTTTTTTGAAAAGTATATCACAAAAAAATATAATTGCAAAGTAAGGGATTGAAATGTATTATTCAAAGCAACACAAACAACGAAGTCAACTTGAAACCGTCTACAAATATTCACTAATCACCGGAATTTTGATTTTGATCGTCGCTTATCCATTAGCTTTGATCTTGCCGGTGTCAATCAGTTTTGAAAATGGTTTTTTGGAAAATCTTCAAGTGCTGATTCTTATTGTTGGAAGTCTGTATAATTTGAAATTGATCGCTGATTCGATCGATAAAGAGATCGGAGCGTTTCATCTCTGGTCAGCAGTCTTTATGATCTTTATGGCATTTAGAGAATTAAGTTGGGGAAGAGTATTTTTTCCGATCGATATGGAAGATAATGGTCCGGTATTCGTTGCAATGAAAAATTTTTCGTTGCGGATTGAAGTCCACATTATGATCGCGCTGTTCATATTATTTTTAATACTGTTTATGCTGAAATATTTACCGCTGATCAGAATTTTTAATTGTCATCTGCCGTTTTTGATAATCCTTGCAATGATCATTTCAATAATTTTTTCTTACGTTGGTGATCACGGAATGTTGATCGGCAAATTGCAAGGTCAGATCGTTGAAGAGATCGGCGAACTTGCATTTTACATTTTGATCTTACCGCTTTGCATTCATTATCATAAGGAACTTTCTAGATATTAATTGATGTGGAGGTTAAAAAAATGTACTACGAAAGCAAAATTTTGAATGTCGAATTGAAAAAGGCAAAAATTCATTACATACCTGATGTTGTTTATTCGCAGATTATGACTTTTGAAAAGCCGGTTGAACTTTTGCATATGGATATTTTGCAGCCTTTCAGCCAAAAAAAGACACCTGCAATAATTTTTATCACAGGTGGAGGATTTATTGCGGCTAATCGTGCAAGAATGCCGCAGTTGAGAATGTTTTTAGCTGAACACGGTTATTGCGTTGCAAGCATAAATTATCGAAAGGCACCTAATTCGATCTTTCCAAAACCGATCGAAGACGTTAAATCAGCAATAAGATTTTTAAAGTCTCACGCAGAAAATTTTAATGTCGATGCTGATCAAATTGCATTGATTGGTGACAGTGCCGGCGGATATTTAACAGCAATGGCGGCAACGACTAACGGCGACAAAATTTTTAATGTTGGTGAAAATTTAGATCAAACGAGTGAAATTTTTGCTGCCGTCGATCTTTATGGCGTTTCAGATTTAAGAAAAGTTTCAGACGACTTTGACGACAAGATAAAAAAATTACGTGCAAGATCCGGCGCAGTTGAGGCATTATTTTTAAATGGTGTGCCGATCTTCAATGGTGATGGCGGATCAGTATTCGATAATGACAAGTCGGCGAATGAGGCTAATCCACTGAATTATATCAATAAAAAATCTGCGCCGATGCTTTTAATGCATGGCAGCGCAGATAGTCTTGTTTCACCGAGTCAAAGCGATTTACTTTATCAAGCGTTGAAAAATGCCGGTGTTGAAGCTGAACGCTATATTGTTCCGAATGCTGAACACTCTGATGATTATTGGATTCAAGACGAAGTTTTTGAATTGATTTTAGATTTTTTGAATAACCATTTGAAAAAATGTTCGTGAATCAAAAAGTGTTCAATGACTATTGAGATTTTTTAATGCTCAAAATTATTATAAAAAAACGCTGACTAAAAAGCCAACGATTTAAATCACTGCTCTTGATTATCAATCACTGCATTCAATGAGGCAATCGCTACTTCAATCATTGAGTCATCAGGCTGTCGAGTCGTCAAGTATTGCAACCAAAGTCCGGGCATTATCGCCGCTCTTATGATAGGATTAGTTGAGTCTGCCGAAAATCTGATTATTTCGTAAGATAAACCGGCAACGATCGGCAATAAGACAATTCGACTAAGTATCCTTAACCATAAGTCCGGCCAGCCGAGAAACGCAAATACAAATATCGACACAAGCATAACGATCAACAAAAAAGCCGTTCCGCAACGTGGATGAAGTCGTGGAAAATTCCGCACATTCTCAACCGTCAACGGTAAATCAGCCTCATAACAAAAGATCGTTTTGTGTTCTGCGCCGTGATATTGAAAGACTCTTTGAATGTCCTTCATCTGCGAAATTGCAAATATGTACACTAAAAAAATTATCAGCCTCAAAAAGCCTTCCATTAAGTTTAGAAATATCGGATCGTCTGTTATTGAGTGAAAGAATTTTGCACCACCTGTTGGTATCGCTATGAATAAGACTGACGCAAGAGCGATCGCTAAAACTATTGTGCCGATCATCTCTTTGTCTGTTAATTGTTCATCTTCTTCGCCTGCCATTTTTGCTGAATATGACAACGATTTTAAACCTAAAATTAACGATTCAAAAAGTGAAACTGTTCCACGTAGGAATGGTTTTTTTAATATAGGATAACGATCGCTTATTGAAGTAACCGTTTTTACTTCGACTGCTATATTTCCATTCGGCTCTCTAACTGCCGTTGCGACTTTTCCAAAGCCTCTCATCATCACGCCTTCAATCACGGCTTGTCCGCCGACTAAAGGTTTTTTCAAAAGTCCTCACCTCAAAACTGCATTTTACAACACAAAAATATTTCTGTCTACAAAAAAAATTACCGTCATCATTGAAATTGATAACGGTTTTTTTATAACTCAAATTCTGCATTCAGCATTGATCATTCTACATTCTTCATTCTAAATTAACTTAAACGATCTGTAACGCTTTAACGATCGGAAGCATTAAATTTAAAAACTTCTTTGCCATCTCATCAAATAATTTCAAATTCTCTTCTGCTGATTCAACTGTCTTTCCATCTTTCAAGAGTCGTTGTCCTTGCGATTCGACAATTTTCCACGCTCTTTTTGCTAAGTCTTCTGATTTCCTCACACCGTTTTTATACGAATCAATAAAAATTTGTTCAAAGCGTCCGATCGGATAAGCACCGCCAATAACCGGACTGGCTAAACCATTGATCTCACCAACATTTTCAGCACGCTTAATTAAATAATTGTTGAGGCGATCACAATTCGCTTTAACTTTTTTGATCGTTTCTTCTGTTTGACACGGCATCATTTTGTCAGTACTTACTAAGAAATTAATTATTTGCTCAATATTACTTACGTTGACACTAGGATTATTTTTTAGAAGATCAAAAAACTTCTTCGGACGATAATTATCAGAACGCAAAAATTCAATCGCTTTTTCAAAGTCCGGATTATTAAAAGTGATCTCACCACGAGCAACAACACATTTCATATCAATATCAGCAGTCGTCATCAATACAAAATTCATATTCATCAAACGATTTCTGCGTTCCGCTTGTGATAACTTTCTTGCACCACGAACAAAAATATCTTTTCTGAATTGACGATTGATAAAATAATCTTTTGCTTGCTCTTTCATTATAGGATTTTGAATCTTATTTAAAAACTCTATCGCTTCCGGATCAAAATTCGCCTGATCAAGTAAATCAAGCGGTTGTGCTGTACAAGCAAAGTCAAGTTTAGCCGCACTCAAAATCTCTGCAACTTCCGTAAAGTACATACATATCCAATCACGATTGAAAAACTCGTGCGCTAAATAATTGTGATTTTCCTTAGTCATTTCAGCAAGAGTTTTTTCAAGTCCAGGTATCGTACGAGCATAAATCGGATTTTTTGATAAAAGTTCTTTCGTGAAATTCAAAGCACCGTCAACTCGTTTAACAGTATTACTCTCAGTTTCACCAACAAACTTATCATAAAGAATCAACAATTCACGGAGCGGACTTTTAGCAGCCCAGCCGGGATAACAATTATAACTATTGTAGAATACGCCGCCGGGTTTTAAAAACTTCTTTGCGAACTCAACAATAATTTTCTGATTCTCCGTGCTAATCCACGACCAAATTCCGTGAAGACTTATAGAATCAAATTGCGGAAGATCATCACGATTAAGCATTTGTTCAAAACTATCGTCGAAAAATTTTGCATTGCACTTTGAAGCGTTGCAAAGTTCATTAGCGTGTGCTGCGTGCGCAGGATTAAAATCAGTTCCATAAAATTTTCCGGGCGTTGCCGCTGCGTGAAAGTTTACTGCAACACCTTGACCAAAACCAAGTTCACAATGATTGCTGCTTTCATTGAGTTCAGGCGCAGCAAAACCATTGATCAACAGACAAAAATTTTGAAACGTTGGATTAAGTTCACGATAATAACCATAAGTGTAAGTATCCGAAGTAAAATAGCCGTCGTTCCATTCGTTCATCAAATCACCTTCAAATATTTTTTTAGTTGACGTGCCGTCAATAATTTTATTGATTAGCTGACTAGTTGTCAAGTAGATTTTTAACGATTGAAAAAACTTTTTACTTCTGTTATACTTTGAGTTAACACTAAGAATTATTAAAGGTGATCAGTATGACATTTCAACGAGCACGAACTCAAGAGCAGATTGAGGAACGCAAAAAAGAAATTCTAAACGCTTGCAAAAAAATTTATCTTGAAAGCGGTTATGACTTCATCACGATTGATAAAATTTCTAAATTTACTTCTATATCAAGACCTGCACTTTACAATTACTATTCGACGAAAGAAGAAATTATTTTAGAACTTCTTTTGAATTGCTATTTAGAAACAGGTGAATTGTTAAAACCGAAATTTGAAAACCTTTCAACGATTTCAAAAGAAGAATTTAGTGAATTGTTAGCAAGAACCTTAAGTGAACAAGATTTATTTTTAAGCCTCAACTCAATTTATTTGTTGTCACTTGAAAAGAATTGTACACAAGAAGCATTGAACAGATTCAGATCACAACGACAACCATTTTTTGAAACTTTACACTATGGAATAAAAAAATTTTTTCCGAAAATCACCGTCAAGCAAGAAAATGAATTTGTGATATTTTTGATCGCATTAATCAACGGCTCATATCCAATAACACATTTGACGGATAAACAACTTAAAGCTATGAAAATTTCAGTGCCGGATTATGAGCCGCCGAAGTTTTACGATATTTGCAAGAGCGGAATTTATAAATTAATTCGTGATTTTTGAATGCAGAATTTCTTGTAACTTCGGAATAACTGTTTGATAATCACAATTCTTACGGACGAATTTAGCGGCATTATCACCGAGAAGTTGACGAAGTTGATCATTATTGAAAAGATACAAAACTTTTTCAGCGAATTGATCAGCGTCCTCAACGTCGACACGGTAACCGGTTTCATCATTGAAAATTAAATCTTCACAGCCGCCAATATCACTGACAACCGCAGGTAAACCGCTACTCATTGCCTCAATCAATGAAGTTGGTAAACCTTCGTGACGTGATGGAAAAATGTAGACATCAGACATTTGATAAAATTCTTGAGGTTGATCCATTTCACCGGTAACGACGATACTATTATCAAGTTGAGTTGAAAGGTTCTTGAGTTCATCTAAAATTTCAGTTCTGCCGCCGCCGACGACAAACAATTTTGCATCAGAAAACTTTTTATGAATTGTTCCCCAAAACTTCATAACCGTATCAATGCCTTTGTTGATCACAACACGAGCGCAGAATAATAAAATGTTTGCGTTCGGATCAATTCCGTGATTGATTTTTAATTCGCGTCGACGATCTTCTGTTGACTGCGGATATTTTTTTGTGTCAATTCCGTGCGCTAAGATCGTTACTTTATTTCGATCAATCTCGCCTTGTTCAATGAAACCGTTGCAAATTTCTTTTGTCGTTGCAATGTAATGATCGCACATTGAAAAAATTTTATTTCGCCAACTCTTCTTGCGATCGAAAATTTCGGCTTTACCGGTCAACGCAAGAATGATCGGTTTATGCAAAATGAATTTCGCCATTAAGATCGCCCAGACTGCAAATTTCGGCGTACCAATGATATAGAAAACGTCAATATCATTATGAGTTGTCAGCAGTCGAAAAATAATTTCAAGCCATCTGATCGGAGCGTGAAGCCTTACAAGATCGATTCCGTTTAAATCTTCTCTTGCTTTCGTGAAGAAAAATTTTTTCTTTGCAAAGATCGAAACTTGATCGCCACGCTTAATTAATTGCCTTGCGTGATTTTCTGCGTGAAATTCTGCACCGCTCTTTGAAGGCGTTCCGTCTTTGTTGAATTTTTTACCAACAGCAAAATCTTTAACGAGTAAACAAATTTTCATTCGACACCTCACAAATTTAATTATTCGACAGGAAAAATTATTATCGTGTAGAAATTTTCTGTAAATATAAATTGTTAGTTAAAACTTGTCAACATTGAGGAGTGATTTTTAATGAAAATTGCAATGGCGAATGATCACGCAGGCACAAAACTCAAGTATGAGATCAAAAAATATCTTGAGGAACAAGGACACGAAGTCAAAGATTTTGGAACTTACGACGAAGAAGCCGCCGATCTTTCTGATTATGTTTATCCGGCATCGCTTGCAGTTGCTAAAGGTGAATGCGATCGTGGAATTTTTGTTGACGGCGTTGGTTATGGCAGTGCATTGATCGCTAACAAAATCAATGGCAATTATGCTGTTGTCTGTCAAGATCCGTTTTGTGCAAGACTTTCAAGAGAACATACTGATTCAAATATTCTTTGCATTGGTGGAAAGATCATCGGTTCTGCAATCGCAATGGAGATCGTCAAAGTATGGCTGACTACTGATCCATTGACGGCTGAAAAATATCGTCGCCGTGTTGAAAAAGTCAAAGAAATCAACGATAAACATTGCGTACCGGTAAAATAATTAGGAATTCGGAATTCGGAATTAGGAATTATAAATTTGATCAATTCCGCATTCCGCATTCTTAATTCCGAATTAAATAAAGCACAATCTTCACGGAATTGATGGGGATTGTGTTTTCTTCTAATGAATAGAATTGAAAAGGTGAGATTATTTTGAAAAAATTTTTTACATTGTTATTGAGTTTAACTTTGATATTTTTAACTGAAGTTTGTAGTGCAATGAATCATCGTGAACAGCTTGAAAATGAAATGAATCTCGGCGGAATTTTTTTAGAAATGTCCTATCAAGATGTTATCAACAGATACGGTGAACCAAATCGACGTGAAAAAGGTCAAGCACAATTAATTAAGTATTCGATTTACTACGGCGACAGCGTGAAAATTAATTTTGGATTTAAAAATCAAGTGATCGGTATTGAAGTAACGGCTGATAATGGCTGGCATACACCTTTTGGTATTCACGTCGGAATGTCAATGGAAAAAATTTTTGGTTTTTATGGTGAGCCTAATTTTATAATTAAACCGAATGCAAATCAACAATGGACAGGTTACGTTTTTAAATACGAAATTCCGCAAGTTGATATGACGCGAGGAAGTATTACACGGGCGATAACGGTTTATTGTGACAGCGTTGATGGAAATGTTAAAGCTCTTCACATTTGGAAAGAAGAATATGATCCTGTGCCGATGGAATATTTGAATAAATAACGAGGTGAGATTATGGATCAAGCGACCAGAGATCAATTAAAAAATTTTATTGCAAATAAAACCGGCGGCTGTAAAATTCTTGTCGTTGGTGATATTATGCTTGATAAATATTATTATGGTGAAGTCAGCAGAATTTCACCTGAAGCACCTGTTCCGATAAATCACGTTTACCGAACTAAAGAGACACTCGGCGGCGCAGCAAATGTAGCTCATAATCTTGCGTTACTTGGCTGTCAAACTTCAATAGCCGGCTTTATAGGTGACGATCAACACGGTGAAGCACTCGTCGAAAAACTTCTTGCAAGAGATATTGAATATTTTAATTTAGTTCATACGACACGACCGACGACGACAAAGATCAGAGTTATCGGCGGACATCAGCAAATGTTGAGATTAGATTTTGAAAATTCTGCTCCATTCGTTGGCAGTGAGGCAAATAGTTTACTTGAAAACATTCGTAATTTGTTTGAAGAAAATCGCAGTGTTGACGCTGTGATCATTTCTGATTATGGAAAAGGTGCTTGTACTGAGGAAATTTGTCACAAGATCATAAAGTTTTGCAACAAAAAAAATATTTTAGTTGTTGTTGATCCGAAAGGCAATCAATGGCTTAAATATCGCGGCGCAAATTTCATCACTCCAAACTTTAAAGAACTTAACGCCGTTTTAGATCAACCGATCAAAAATGAAGATCGTGAAGTTGAGATCGCGGCACGTTACGTTACTAAAAAATTTCAGATCGAAAATATAATTGTCACTCGATCTGATCGCGGCTTAACGATTGTTGACGGTGAAAAAATTTCACATATCAAGACAAAAGCTCAAGAAGTTTATGACGTTTCCGGCGCAGGTGATACAGTGATCGCAGTCTTTACGCTTGCACTTGCCGGAAAAATTAACTCGACGGCTGCCGCTTATCTTGCTAATCTTGCAGCAAGTGTTGTTGTCGCTAAAGTCGGAACTTATGCAGTGAATCGTGAAGAACTTTTGAATAAATTGACGCTTGATTATTAAAGGAGAATTTTTATGACTGACATAGCAAAGGAACTTTTAGAAGATGTAAACATTAACGATCATATAAATGTTAGTTACGGCACGGACAATGCTCAAAAATTCGTTGAAGGCATTTTAATCAAGCAAAGCGAAAATTTTTTGACATTGATAAACGAAAGTGGTCAAATAAAAATTCTTATAAATGATCTTCGCTCATTACAAATAATTAAATCGCCTAAACCTATTCCACCGCCGTCACCGTCACCATCACCGTCACCATCACCAAAACCGAATGATTTTAGTATAACGAGAGAATTTATCGAATTAAAAAATTCTTCACAATATGATTTTGATTCTAGAAAAATTATCGATAAGATCAAAGCTCCGTTAAAAAATCTCACTAATATCAACTTGAAAAAAATTATCGGCGGAATTTTAGAATCATTAAAAAACGCTATAAAAAATAAACAAGTCGATTACAAATATCACGATTTAAGAGCAAGACTTTTGAAAACTTGGGATATTTGCAACGTTGATGAAGATTATGAATTATTTTATTTAATGCTCGGCGTGTTAGCAGTTATCGCTAAAGATTATAGATATTCACTTGAACCACTGGTTAGATCGAAAGAATTTTTACTCGCTGAATATTCCGCTGAAGTTGAAAATTTATCTTTTGAAGCTGACATTTTTAAATTCTGTTCGTTATTCAGCAGACAAACGAATGAGATTAATCTAGAGACTGCAGAAATTTGCATTAAGAGAAAAGATGCCGCCATATTAATTGAACTTCTCAACGAAAATAAAAATGATGATAACATTTGTGAGAAGATCGCAACTTGTGCAAAAATGATTTTTGAGGCAAGCGGTGCAAAATTAACGACAAGCATTACTAATAATGATAGTGCTTATGAGTCTGCTAAAAAATTTTTTGAAATGTTGCCTGTCGAATGGAAAAATCAAAGTACAATTTTAAATCACTGGCTTGAATATAAACAATATAAATATCCTAAGCCGCAAATTAATGAAGTTAATGCTAAAAATTCTCAACTTGTTGGAAAAATTTATAATTACACTTCAAAACATTGGGGATTTATATATCCTGATAATTTTTTCTTCATTAAGCAAGTTTATGATAATTCTGATCGTGGAATACTTTTGAGAAAAATGCTTTATGCCGGTTTATGGAATCAATTAGAAGTAACATTTAGATTAGGTGAAAGTCCAAAATCAACATACGAATCAGCAGCAAGTCATATTGAATTATCTGAAGAAGGCTTTGAAGAGGCAAAACGACGATTATTAGAAGGTGAGCCTTCAGAATTAATTTATGATGGTTTTGTTGAAACATTTTATTCTTCGTATCAAACCGGCTGGATTAGATCAGTTGACGGCGATAATCAATATAAATTTTCTATTGATGATATTGTTGATCCTTGGCTTAAGGCTTATTATCAAAATAAAAATGAACTTTCCTCGATCTATCAAGATGTAACCTTTGAAATTTTTAACAAAGAGAAGATAATAAATATTTGTTGGCGGAATTTTTCGCCGGAAAATCACGAAACTTACGATGAATATGTTAATGATGAAGATCGCAAGCAGTGGAAAAACTTTTTGCAAGCTCGTCAAGAGAGTATGAAAAAAATTATTTTGCCGGAGAATGATCCCTATAGAAGTTTTTATTATTCGTCTTTGCCTGAGTGGAAAAGTAAGAAACAATTTGTTAAACCGTCAGCATTGACTTGGAGCAACGGATCGATCACTCAACCTAAAAATATTGATATTCCAAAAAGTCAGCAGCATTCGCCGTCATATTATGCAGAGTTAGCACGCAAAGAAAGATTAGAAGGCAATTTTGAAGAGGCAGAAAAATTATTTTATAAAGCATTAGAGATCGGCGGCTTTGATGAAAGAATTGTAAGTGATCTGATCTACTTACATATCAAGCAGGAAGTTAAAACTGATCAAGCACTTAAATTATTGAATAAATATGAAAAATTATTTTCTGCGCAGAGACTTCTTGATCTAAAAATTGCTGTTTACGAAAAGAAGAAAGATTATAAAACACTTGCGACACTTTATGAAGAGGCTTTTAAGATGAGCATTTCAATTTCATATCGATCGCAAAAATTATATTCTTTGATCGGTGCACAAATGAATATTTTTGATTATGAAGAGGCTTTGAAAACTTGTCAACGTTGGGAAAATTTTTATCAGCAAAATCGAAACAGCTCGGAGATCGATAAATTAAAAAATGCACTGCCGTCGATCAATCGAAAGAAAGCAATGTGTTACTATTATCTTGGAAATATCGAAGAGGCTCGCAGACTAGCAACTGATCTGATAAGAATTAATCCACTTGATGAGGCGGCGATCAAAATTTTAGATGGAACTTTAACCGCTGACAGTAACACGACTGAAGAGATTGATTATAAAATCGACGACGAAGAATCAAATGAAGATTCTATGTTGCCTTCATTCGTCCAGTATATGATCCAACAAAGCAAAATTTCTGATCGATTGAAGTCAGTGAATTTGAAAGGTGAAGATTATATCGGTAACGCTTCAGAAGCAACTAAAGATGTTGAAATGTTAGCTTTAGGTCGAAGAGATAGAAAATCTTTTCCTAATGAAACCGTAAGAAGAACTTCAGGCACAAGAAGTGAAGATTTATTTGTTGCTTGCAAGTTGATTGATCAACTCGAACAAAAATTTTATAAATCACCGTTTCCGGAAGGTTACAAATATAAACTTGCCGGACGTGCGATCGCCTCTTGGGCTGATTATATGGTTAGTCAGTCCGTGCAAATTGATACTCCTAGAATGGCTTATCTCTACGCTATCGAAATGCTTAACAGTCCCGAGCAAGATTGGTATAATTCATTAAACAGATATATTCGTTCATTCTTTATGGCGCAAAATGCTTTAGAAAATTATATCAGTCAGCAACTCAACAGCGGAAAGAGTGAAGCTATTAACACGGAGATTTTGGACAACGGAAAGATTCCTGACGTGTTGATGAGAGAATTTTTAGTCGGAGTAATTCAGTTGATCTCAAGTCTTGAAAAAAATTCTAAAATCAAAACGGATTTGATCTCTGATCTTTATAATAAAAATTTTGATCTGCGTAATTCGATTGTTAATGAATTGTCTAACGTCTTAACTAAAGAAAAATCTTCAACGATCAAAGAATTTTCAAATCAACTTGACGAGGCTGTTATTTTGATGAAAAATCAAATAAAAAATCTTAATTCTACTCTCAATGAAACGATCAGCACTTTATTAAAAAATTCTTCGTTAGCAGAAAACAAATTTGAAAATCTCAATTCAGAGAGTTGGAATTGTTGTCTGACGGCTACGGACATTAAACATTTAAATAAAATCGTTTTCATTTTCAAAAGAGTAAATGACTATCTCAACAGCACTAACTTTGATAATCGTTCGGATTTGTTAAACATAGCTATATCATATTCAAATGATCTTTTGCTGTCGATACAAAAAGAACCAACGATCGCAGCTTACAACACTTTCAAGCCGATATTGGAACGATTAAAATTAAAACTTACTGATGAGCAGACAAATTTATTTCAGAATTTCCAGCCACAATTAACATTTGAAGAAGAATTGCGACCATTTAGAACACCAGATGGAAAAATTCAAATTCAACTTAGAGTAAAAAATGAACTCAATTATCAATCTGCTGATTCACTAACGATCAGAAATATTAATGGCGATCAAGGTTCCAAAATTATTAGCTGGCAAGGCGGCAACGTTTTAAATTTACGTGGCGGCGATGAAGATGTAATTGTTTTTTCAGTTACTCTTGATGAAGAAGAAGACAAAAGCGGTAGTTTCTCAGCAAATATAAATTTTTCATTCAAGTGTAACGATTCGCCGCAAGACATAATTACAAAAGATCAGACGTTTAATCATACTTTTGTAATTCGCAATGAAACTTTTAAACGTTTAGAAAATCCATTTACTGCTTATGAAGGCAAGGCTATTAAAGATGATTCGCCGATCTTTATGGGTCGAACTGAAGAGACGAACAGAATTATAAATACAATTTGCCCAAATGATGACGGCGTTATGAATTATGGCAGAGCAATAGCAATGTATGGTCAAACTCGTACAGGCAAGACAAGTTTATTATTTCATCTTAAACGAAAAATCAAAGAGAAATATAAAGATCGTGTATTAATTTGGGATATGGGAAATCTCGGCGAACATCCAATAAGTAATAACACTGACGCTGATGATTATCTTTCGATATTCCTTTATGATATGCTTTGCTCCGGCAAAAAATCCATTCTTTTTAACAAAATCGACATTGAAAAATTTATGTCGACGTTGAAAAAAATTTTGAGCGATCCACTTCACGTAACTTTATATTTTAATGACTATATGAAAGAATTAGATGATTATTTAAATCATGAGAAGAAAATTATTATTTTGATGATCGATGAGTTTACTTATCTTCACGAGTACATTAAGAATGGAAAAATTTCCGACGGCTTTATGAGATTTTGGAAAGCAATTTTGCAAAATTATTGTATCTTTTCGATAATAGCCGGACAAGATGATATGCCGGAATTTATGAATGAATATCAAAACGAATTTGCTTGTATGGAGCCGCTTAAAATAACTTATTTAGAAGAGGCTGATGCTAAACGATTGATCAGAGAGCCTGTTGAAGATCGAAATAATTTAATCGGCGAACTCTTTCAAAATGATGGCTGCATTGATGAAATTTATGAACTTACTGCCGGTAGTGCATATCTTACGATAATTTTGTGTTCTAATCTCGTGAAATATCTCAATGACAAAGGCGCATTCAAAGTCACTAAAGGTATTGTGAATGATTTTTTAAGGACACGAGTTTTTGGAGCGAATAGCTTTTTAACTGAAATTCATTTTGAAGCACAACTGCAAGAACGTGGACATCGTGAACTTGACGACGCTAACAGAGAAATTTTACTTTCGGTCGCTCGTCAAACTCAAACAACTAAATATGCTAAGATTGAAAATATCACTTGTGAGGGAAGAAATCTCGAAGAAATTCAAATGATTGTTGATCGTCTTGTCAATCGAAATGTTTTAATCAGAGAACAAGGCAATCAATATTGCATTCAAGTCAATTTGCTTAAAAAATGGTTGCTGAATACTTACGGAATTTAAAAAAATCATTTCAGATCAGGTGGTGATTCTATGAATAATATATTTGTCGTTGGCAAAGTTGCTTCAGGCGATTCATTCTTTGGACGTGAGAAAGAAATTCAAGAGTTGTCAAATTTAATTTTCGATGGTTTAGGTGCAGTTCATTTAGTTGGCTCAACTCGCTGCGGAAAAAGTTCCCTTGTCAAAGCTGTTTATAAAAAAAACTCTTCTAAATCAAAATGTTTGTGCGTGCAAATTTCTATGGCGGAGATCACTGATGCGATCGATTTTTGGAATACACTTGCTAATCAAATTAAACGTGCAATAAAAAAATCGAATTTGTGGAATGATTTTTTTAAAGTTTACTATGAAGAGATCGATAGCTTGAGTGATATTAAAATTTCTAATGAAAAATGGTACATTCAATTTAGAGGTTTCATTAAAGATATTTTAAAAGAAATTAACGATATGGATCACAAATTGATTTTAACGATAGATGAATTTGATTCAGTGATTCGTATTTTTGAGGATCAACCTTATTATTATCAACTGTTGGCTTCGATTTATTCTGATCCGGCTTATGCAACCAGCGGAATTATAATTTCACGTCGAAGATTGAAATTATTAGAGGCTGAATGTGAACACATTTCAACATTTCACGGAAAATTTTCTGAAATGCCTTTGCGTGCTTTTTCCGATCAAGATATGAAAAATTTTTATGAAGTGTTAGCACTCTATGACATTGAGATCAACGACAAAGCTAAAAAAGTTTTTGAAGATCATACCGGAAGAATGCCATATATGTGTTGTATCTTCGCTAATAAAATGGTTCTCAACGGCGAAGGAAAAATTTATAATGAAGACGATATAAAAAATATTTTCAGAGAGTGCATTAATAAAATTGATCAGCATTACGAAGACTTGATCAAAAAACTTGAGACTGATAATTATATCGAATTTATTTCTTATCTGTCGATAGATTCAAAGATACCTAAAATAACGCCACGTGATATTGAAAATATGAAGTGTATGGGCGTATTGAGTGCCGAAGAAAAAAATAATTCGGTTTGCTATTACTCATTCAGTAAAGATTTTATGAATTACTTAAAACTTCGTCCGCTGAAAAATCTTGACAGTTGGAATATTATGATAGAGTCTGAGAAGAAGTTGAAAAAAATTTTTGGCAAGGAATTTTCAGAGCTTAATAAAATTACTTATGATGAATTGAATGGAATTAATGGCGATAAAATCAAAAGAAAAATTCAAAAACTTTATCCAAAATTAAAAATTAATTGGGACTTGATTAACACATTCGGACGCAATTTATCAATGAGAAAAGATAATGCAACCATTCTTGATGCAATGACTTTATCCAGCGTGATCAATTCAATAATTTCTAATTGGGATCAAAAATTTGCTCACTACTTTGATAATAATTCAGCGTGGAAACGCAATCTTGAATTGATCCGTGACGTTAGAAATCCTATGGCTCACGGACAGCTTGACACGATCACTGAAGAAGAACTTGCAGAATGTATGAAATATTGTAATGAAATAATTCGTATGAAGTATTAATTAGGGCTGAATCGTGAGAGCTGAAGGCTGAGTAATTTAATTCTACATTCTGCATTCTACATTCTTAATTAAATTTTTGGAGGTTTATAAAATGATTATTGTAACAGGCGGCGCAGGTTTTATCGGTAGCAACATTGTTAAGGAACTTAATAATCGTGGTCGAACTGATATTTTGATTGTCGATGATCTCGGCAGCGGCGAAAAGTATAAAAATTTGATCGGACTTCACTATATCGACTATCAACATAAAGATGATTTTATTGATACCTTCACGGCGAATGATTTTTACGGACTTGACATCGACGCAATTTTTCACGAAGGTGCTTGCTCTGACACTATGGAATATGACGTTAATTATATGATGAAAACTAATTTTGAATACTCAAAAGTGCTTTTGAAATTTTGTATCAATCGTCAAATTCCATTCATTTATGCTTCTTCAGCGGCAACTTATGGTAATGGTCATAATGGATTTCGTGAAGGTGATGAATGTGAAGGCGCATTGAATCCTTACGCTTTTTCAAAATTAGCTTTTGATCGTTATGTTCGTCAATTTATGTCAGATGCAAGAAGTAAAATTATCGGCTTGAAATATTTCAATGTCTACGGTCCGCAGGAAATTCACAAAGGTAAAATGGCTTCGATCTTCTATCAAATGTACAAGCGTCTTAAGACTTCCGGCAGAACAAAACTTTTCAAAGGCATTGACGGTTACGGTGACGGTGAACAGAGTAGAGATTTTATTTATGTTAAGGACGTTGTGAAAGTCAATTTGTGGTGCTTTGAAAACAAAATTGCAAGCGGAATTTATAATTGCGGCACGGGTCAAGCTCATACTTTTAACGAGGCAGCTCAAGCTGTAATTGATGCGATCGGTTTTGGAAAGATCGAATATACTGATTTCCCGGAAGAGTTAAGAGGAAAATATCAAAATTACACTAAATCTGACAATCGACAACTTATCAGCGCAGGATATGATCAAGGTTTTACTGATTTTATGCAGGCTGTGAAGGAATACTGCGATCTTCTTGAGAAAACCGGCGGTTATTATACATATCTTAATGAGTGAGTGATCATTTTGAATAAAGCAATTTTTTTCGATCGTGACGGAACTTTAAATGTCGATCTTGATTACCTTTGTGACTTTGAAAAATTTCAATGGATTGACGGCGCAGTTGAGGCGATCAAATTTCTCAACGATAATAATTATCTTGTGATCGTTGTGACTAATCAAAGCGGAGTTGCTCGTGGATTTTTCACTGAAGACGACGTTAAAATTTTTCATAATCAAATGAATGAAGAATTGAAAAAATTTGATGCACATATAGACGAATTTTATTATTGTCCTCATCATCCACAAGGCGTTATTGTAAAATATAAAATTGATTGTGAATGTCGCAAGCCGAAATCAAAAATGATCGAGGACGCTTGCAAGAAATTTAATATCGACAAAAGTAAATCGTTAATGATCGGCGATAAAATTAGAGACGTTGAATGCGGTGAAAATGCCGGTGTTCGATCGATATTATTTGAAGGCGGAAATATTTTTGATTTGATCAAAAAATTTGTTTGAGGTGAGTTATGAGTAAAAATAATTTTAACGATAAAAATTTTATAATCGGTCGCTTGTCAATGAATGCTCGCGGCTTTGGATTCGTTACGCCGGAAATTCAAGAGAGTGAAGAAGATACAGACATTTTCATTCACGCCGGCAAAATGGCAACTGCTTTACACGGTGATAGAGTCCGAATTAAAATCACGCCGCCGAGAAATTATTATGAAGCACATATCAGAGGCAAGCGTGAAGGTGAAATTATTCAAGTGATCGAAAGAGTCAACAAGCAAATTATCGGCACTTACAAAGTTATCAATTTCAATCACGTTGTCGTTGCTGATGATGTTAGACTTCCGCAGATGATTAAAGTGCAAAATCATAAAGACTTTTCGGAACTTAAGCCCGGAATGAAAGTTGTTTTAGAGATCACAAGCTATTCAACGCCGTTAAGTGGAATTATTACCGAGATACTCGGCAAAGAACGTGAACCGGGCGTTGATATTTTGGCGATCATTCGTCGTTATGGCGTTACGCCTGAATTTCCAAAAGAAGTTTTAGACGTTGCAGCGAAGATTGAAACTACACCGTCGAAAGATGAAATTGCTAGTCGAATCGGTCGACGCAAATTAAAAATCGTCACTATTGACGGCGCAGATGCAAAAGATTTAGATGATGGCGTTTATGCTAAGCAATACGCTGACGGCAGTTACTTTTTAGGCGTTTACATTGCAGACGTTAGTTATTATGTTGAGGAAAATTCGCCGCTTGACGTTGAGGCTTTTGAACGCGGCACAAGTATTTATCCTGTTGATCGAGTTGTTCCGATGCTGCCGACGGAATTATCAAACGGTATCTGCAGTCTTAATGCCGGAGTTGATCGGCTTGCTATGGCTTGCGAAATGGTTTTGGATCAAACAGGCAAAGTTAAATACTATGAAATTTTTCCGACAACTATTCACGTTTACAAGCGATTAACTTATACAGCGGTGAATAAATTTTTTGAAGGCGATAAAAGTCAAGTTAAAAATCTCAAGGAAATTGCTCCTATGTTAGAGACTTTGAAAAAAATTTGTGAACTTAGAAAAAAAATTCGCTTTGATCGTGGAGCGATCGACTTTGATCAAACAGAGATCAAAATTAAACTTGATGATAAAGGGCGACCGATCGATCTGATCAAACGTGAAAGAAATCTTGCTGAATCGATCATTGAAGAATGTATGTTAGTTGCAAATGAATCCGTTGCAAAATATATGTTTGATCTCAAAAAACCGTTTATCTATAGAGTGCACGGACAGCCGGAGAGTGAAAAGATCGACAAGTTTAATTTACTGCTTGCAAATTTCGGACTTCATATCAATAAGCATTCTGATGATTCGATTAAACCTGTTGACATTCAAAAAATTTTGGAGCAAGTCAAAGGCAAGCGTGAAGAGACAATTATTAATACAATCGCTCTTCGATCAATGCAGCAGGCAAGATATTCAGCGGAGCAAGGTGATCATTTTGGTTTAGCGGCTGAATTTTATACACATTTCACTTCACCGATTCGCCGTTATCCTGATTTGATCGTCCATAGACTTTTGCACGAATTATTTGATGATGATCCGAAAAAGAGTTTACCACGAAACGCCCGGAAGAAATTCAATAAAAAGCGCAATGCAAATTTAAAACAACTTTTGCCGCATATTGCAAAGCAGTCTTCTGATCGTGAACGTCGAGCAGTCGATATTGAACGTGAAGCAACAGATTTAAAAGCCGTTGAGTATATGAAAAAATTTGTTGGAAAATATTTTAACGGCGTGATCGTAAGTGTTACACGTTTTGGATTTTTTGTTGAGATTGATAAAGGCGTTGATGGACTCGTTCGGATCACAAGTCTTGTTGATGATGATTATAATTTTGTTGAAGATCAATATGCTTTGATCGGTGAATTCAAAGGCAAAAGTTTTAAAATCGGTGATGAAGTTAGAGTTAAACTTGTTGAAGCGAATGTTGCACTTCGTCAATTAACTTTTATTCTCGTTGATAAAAAACTTGAACCGGAAAATATAATTGTTTAATTTATAATGTAGAATGCAAAATTCAGAATTAATTTCATTACCCTAATTCTGCATTCTTAATTCTACATTCTGCATTAAAAAAAGATCGGCTGTTAAACCGATCAATTTTTTTTGAATTATTTAACGACGAGAACAGGACAAGTCGCCTGTTCAATTATATATTGACTAACGCTGCCTAACAAAACGCCTTGCACTAAACTAAGTCCGCGACTGCCCATAACGATCAGATCAGCATTAATTTGTTTCTCAAAATCCAAAATCATCACGGCAGGCGATCCTGTTTGTGAAAACGTTTCAAATTTAATATCGCTCGGAACCATATTAACGGCACGCTCTAAAATCACCTCACCGGCTTTTTTAACGGCGGCAAGAATTGCATCAGTCAGAAAAGCATTGATCGCAACTTGATTGATATTAGCAACGTATAAAAAATTTAATTTTGCCTCACAAAGTCCGGCGATTGAAATTGCCTGAGCAACGGCACGATCTGATCCTGCTGATCCATCAACCGGAACTAAAATATTTTTTATCATTAAATTTATCACCTCTAAGATAATTTCTAGAATTTTAATTATTGATCTTACAATTAAATTTTAACTTTAGCATTACTTTTAATTATAAATCGTCTTTGAAACAATTTCAAGGAACAAAAAAGCAGGTCGTTCTGCAAAAAAATTTTCATTCACGGACAAAAGTTTTTATCAATTCACCATTCTCATCAGTTATTTTTATAGGACTTAAATTTAATTTTTTGTCGATAATACTCAAAGCATCAGTAGCTATCTTGTAATGCCCTATATCAATCTCAACGTCATAAAAATTTATATTTCGGTATTCAGTTTTAAATTTGCCGCTTATTCCGTCAATCGTTAAAATTCTGTAGCGACCTTTATCAGATACAAAACTTCCACTGGTGATCGTTTCTTTTGCATTGCCTTTTGATTGTATTGTAAGATCTAAATCTACATTGCAATGAAGGTGAGACTTCGGCAAAGCTGAATAAGTTTTTAATTTATCGCCGTGACCATAAATATTATAATAGCGAGTGTCAACGTTATAATCACCATAAGCAGATAATTTTCCGTCGTAGACATCAGCAATTACATTAGTAAAATTCAACATTGAATCTTTATAGTTTATATCACCTTCAACATTTGTAAAGTCAAGTCCCGGAATATGTAACTCTTTCATTTTAACACTGCCTTCACCAACAGGTTGACTAATTTCACCTGTAAAATGTGCCAACAACGTCATTTCATCGTGAATATTTAATCCAAAACCCAATGAAGACGGATCAACTTCTTGTAATAAAATTGTCAAATTGCATTGCGGAATATCTTTTGTTTTAAAATCAATTTTTCCGTGAATTTCCATTGCTCGACCGATCATAGTGCCGCCAAATTTTCCTGTACGTGCAGTTATGATCATCTCATTATCAGTATTTATATTTGTTTCAAATTTTACGCCTCTAAATAAATAATGTCTATCACGATAAAAAATTTCTATCTGACAATCATTTAATTGTAAATGCAAATTGATTTTACGTCCTGCAAGATTGAAATTATTCCAGCCGCTTTCGATCTTTGATTTTTGTAATTTCCTTCTCTGTTCACCGATCTTTTTAAGTTCCTCTTCAGTTTTATTTACTCGACTTATTTTTGTCTCCCAAGAATCAGAATTATTTTTCATCTCTTGATTAACTTTTTTGAAGTCAGACGAATGACGAATAAAATCAACATTCATATTTTCATCTAAATTCAATGAGATATTTGCATTATTTAACGATAATTCTTGTATAGTTGTTGATTTAAAATTTTTCGTGAGAACATCCCAAAGACGAACTTTAAAACTACCTTCTTCAATATCTATAATCGTATTATCGCGATCATCTTTCCAAAGAAAATTGTTAAATGTCACTTCACCAAGTGGAGTGGCTTTTATTTTTTCAACCGTGATCGTTCCTTTCAACATATCCTGTTCAGTCATAACTTTATTGAATATAACGGCAGCACTTCGACTCATCATCTCAAGCATTACAAAAATAATCACAATCGCTATCGGTAAAATTATTAAAAAGTATTTAACAAATTTATTCATAAAATCCTCATATAAATGTTATAATTTATAAAATTTTAAATACCTAAAAAATATTTTAACAGTTTAAATTTAACAGTACAAGATATTTTGATTATGTTTTATCAAAAAGCGGCGTAATAGATATAAGCCGCAAAGTTTTTTGCGAAAAATTTAAATGATCTTGTATTAAATGTGTAATATCGTATAATATAAAAGTTGATCGTTAAAGACGGCTATGAATTAATAAAAAGTGATAACTAATTCATCTAATTATTCAAGACTTTAACAGAAGAAATAAAACCGCATTCTATAGTAAAATAACGTGGTGGATCATCTAAAGTTTTAATATCATACGCCCAATCTTCCTCGTCCTCTGCAAAATGTTCAAGCATACAATGATAACTTTTACCGTCTAAAGTTGTAATTTTTAATTTTGTCTGATCATCGTCGTATCTCATCAATATATCCATTTTTTCTGAGGAAGTCATTTTGCTAACGTCCACTTTAGTACCCCCTTATTGGATAAATATGCACTCCTTTTTTCGAGTAAACAATTTTTACGAAAGTAGTGTAAACGTAACAATATTCTCTATTATCCCAATATTGCCCGATGATTCTATCGGTATCAACAATTTCTCGTGGACTGTTGTCCTTCGGATTCGGATCATATATTCCTTTTCCGTGAAATTCTTTAACCAACTTTGCAACGTCGACATTATCTGCTAACTTACTAGGTTTTAAACCTTTTTCAGCCAACTTTTCAGCATAATTTTGATATTCACTTGTGCCTTCGATATGTCGATTTTGCACTTGTCGCCGAATTTTTAAATTATAATCACCAGGCGGTAACGTTAAATGATTTATTGAAGGCTCAGGTTTTGAAATGTTCCCAGTTTTAATGATATTTTTCGCTTTGCTACGTCGGTTCTCCTGCTTGATTTGATATTCTCCTTAAATTCAGAGAATGTCATATTTTCAGGAACGTGCAATCTTTTACCATTCACTTTAGCAATTCTTGATCCGATCCTGCCGCTACCTTCAATATAAGGTGCGACCTTTGATCTACAACGAGGATGCAATGGCGGATAATTAAATCCGACGCTTTTTTCAGACATCGGGTATACTTCGCCATCTCGACTCTGGCACATTTTAGAGGTTCGATTATCTAAGACGGCTATGAATT
The DNA here is from genome assembly GCA_017476425.1 of Selenomonadaceae bacterium. Classification (GTDB taxonomy): domain Bacteria; phylum Bacillota; class Negativicutes; order Selenomonadales; family Selenomonadaceae; genus Quinella. Next base: position 329 of record JAFUZV010000025.1, on the reverse strand, counting down.
CGTAGTAAAGGATACCTACTTCATCTAAAGCGTCATAGGTTGCAGAGTTATTAACGAAGTTCATCTCTGTTCTAACGAGTCGAACAGCGTTATTATAGCCGCTTGACATCACGTCGTTGATTCTCTTCGACATCTCTTTTATATCTAGTCCTTGATGAATTCCAGATGTTACCGTCTCCTTGATTACTTTTGATAACTTCCTTTTATCTCTCCAAATCCTACTGCTGAAGTTCTCACCACTCCAACGGCTTGCAAGCACCTTTTCACTATTGATCCTTTCAACGGCACTTGCGGCAATTTCGATCCCCCCTATTTTAGCAAGATCAAAT
>JAFUZV010000182.1 GCA_017476425.1 Selenomonadaceae bacterium | reverse complement strand
TTGCCTTGACAGAGTTGATCATTTGCTAATTTCATCACTGCACTTAAATCATCTGGATTTGTCATCGTCATTGCAAAATTTTTCAAGATCGTTTTTGAATTAGCCATAAATAACGCCGCCGGTACACCTTTACCACTTACATCAGCGATCGTTATCATTAAGTGATTTTCATCTAACAAATAGAAGTCGTAAAAATCACCGCCGACTTCTTTAGCGGCGTGCATTGTTGCATAAATTTCAAAGTCATCACGATTAAAATTAAAATTTCTCGGCAACATTGAAATTTGAATGTTCGTTGCTACGTTCAATTCAGTTGCAATTCTTTCTTTATCAGCAGTCATCTTCGTTAAGTTATCCATATATGTTTTGAGTTCATCTGTCATCACATTGAAAGAATCTGCTAAATGTTCAAGCTCATCATTTGTGCGAATGTCTAATTTCTTATCAAAATTTCCATTTGCTATTTCTCTAACGCCATCAGTCAAAATATGTAACGGCTTAACGAATCCATTTGAAATTTTTTGACTTATTTTTGTCGCCATTAAAAATATAAGTACAATACTTGCTATTAAGAAAAACATTGTTATTTTTATGTGAGATGCTAAATTGCTTACACGTTCCAATGCTAAAGCTGAAATATTTAAGCTTGATTTTTCTGCTTTTTCAAGTACTTTAGAAACTTTTGCAACAGCAGCATAACTCCAGCCGCTTTCTGCTATTGGTGCGAATGCTAAAAAATATTCTTCATCGTCTAAATTAATTTTCACTACGTCACTTTTTCCGCTTAGCATTTGCTCTACTACATTTGTTAATTCAACTTTTCCGAGTGTTCTAAGGTCTACAGATAAATATTTATCAGAAGCAAAAATTCCTTCTTGCTTTTGTGATATTAATATTCTTCCTTTATCATCCAGAATGAAACAAAAGCCGTCATATTTAATTTGTGCTTTAAAAATTTCCGGTTCTATATCACTAAAATTATTTCCGATCATTGCAACGCCTGCAATTTCTTCATTTGCTTTATAGGGAATTGCACAAGACATTCCTAAATTTCCAGATACTTTATCAGCAAAAACCTCAGTAAAAATTAATCTGTCTTCATTTATTGCTTGATTATACCAAGGTCGATCTTTAAAATTAAATACAAAATTATTTTCTAATTCATATTCTAATTCATTCTCAATATAATCTTTACTATCAGTTTCTGCCATCAGCATAAAACCAGTTTTAGAGGCAATACATACTGCTGAACTAGTAACGCTTGGTGATATTTCTCTTGCTATCTCTTTTATTAATGGTATTACATTATTTGTCTGCATAAGTTCATATTGTAATTGTGGATTTGATCTTCCTGCATCTTCTTGATACCACGTCGTTATTAAAAGTGTATTTTGATCATTATCCTGAATAATTTCCTCATTAATCGCTATGGGATTATATCTCGAAGGATTTGACATAATATTTGTCATTGCACGTCCTATCATTTCAGTATGTGATTGAATTACATCTAAATAGTTATGAATTTTTTCTGATCCATTTAGGGCATAGAGTAAAAGAAAATCTTTTGCTTCTTCTTCTAAAGCGGCTCTGCTATTTTCCGCTGAAGTCTTTCCTATTTCACGTCCTGTTTCTAAAGCAAAATTTCTTAAACCAAATATTCCATACGAAAAAACAAGAGTCATTAAAAGTACTATGCTTATACTCATACTTAACAATATGATCAACATTCTTTTTCTTATGCTATAATGGAGCATTTTACTTTTGATATAATCACCTAATTTCATAACATTACCCTCTTTAATCTTACTGCAAGCATTGTTATATCATCAGATTGATCAGCCTCACCAACGTGATCAGAAAGATCATCACGAACATTTTTTAATATAGTTGGCAAGTCTGCATTTTTATCAACGTTGTTAAGGCACTTCGACAATCTTTCTTCGCCATATTGATTGTTGTTAATGTCCATTGCCTCAGTTACTCCGTCAGTGTATAAGTAAAGTATGTCGCCGGACTCTAATTTTATCTCTTGCTGTTCAAAATCCATTTCGTCCATCATTGCTAAAACTATATTTTGTTTAACGTCCATATATTCAAATTGATCCGTCGACTTATGATAAACCATCGGCGGATTATGTCCACCATTAACATAAATAAAT
>JAFUZV010000181.1 GCA_017476425.1 Selenomonadaceae bacterium | reverse complement strand
GATAATTATCATTATTGCTTTCAACGATCGTTTCTGCAACTTCTTCATCTTCATCGACAGCAGCAACGATCGTTTTGATCTCCGGGTCAGCTTTTTCAATCTCAAAAATATCTTTCCAAGCCGCAATAGTTGTCTTTGAATTGTCTAAATTTATCGTCGCCGTTTTCATCTTGTGATTGATTGAAATGATCGTGCCTTCAATCGTATTTTCACCTTCTTCAATCACAACGCGATCACCTAATTTCGGCTCCGTGATCGCTACCAGTTCGTGTGTACCTTGTTCGCAGTAATAATCATTTTCATATTTCAGACAACACATTAAACGTCCACAAATGCCGGAAATTTTCGCAGGATTTAATGATAAATTTTGTTCTTTCGCCATACGAATTGAAACCGGCACAAAATCACCTAAGAAAGTTGCACAACATAACGATCTGCCGCAACAACCAACGCCGCCTAAAAGTTTTGCTTCATCTCTTACGCCTACTTGTCTAAGTTCAATTCTTAATCTGAAGATCGCCGCTAAATCTTTGACAAGTTCACGAAAATCAACGCGGCCATCAGCCGTAAATGAAAAAACTACTTTGCTCCAGTCAAAAGCATATTCAACGCCGATCAAATTCATCGGCAATTTGTGTTCAGCAATTTTTTCTTGACAAATTGTAAATGCTTCTTTCTCTCGTTCGTGATTGTCGGCAATTCTGGCAAGATCGATTGAATTAGCCTTGCGGCGAATAACATCAAATCTGATTCTTTCACTGCCTAAATCACGTGGCGATATAACAACTTCACCGTGCTCTAAACCGTGCGAAGTCTCAATGATCACCGTATCGCCTTTTGAAATTTCAATTTGTCCGGGATTAAAAAAATGTATCCTGCCGGCTTTCTTAAAACGAACGCCTATAATTTTTTGCACATTCTCACTACCTTATTTAATTTTGGCGGCTTGCCTTAACCTTATAAAAAAACTTTCAATTAAAAGTTCTAAATTTGCATTTGAATTTAAACGCCGCTGAATTTCTGTTGTTTGATTCATCATCTCAAAAATATTTTTCAAGTTGAGTTTATCTCGTAATTTTTGAAGTCGCTTTTTGAGATCGTGATTGTAATAATAATTATTTTCGATCTCTGTGTCAACAATCAATAAATCACGCAAAAATTTTTGTATGTTAATCGTCCAATCTCTGAAAATATCTTTAGGTTGAGTTGATAACTGTTGACCAGTCTGAAAAATTTCTTCGTTATTGAGTTTTGAAAGATTTTCTAAAAATTTCAATGAGTCTTCACGAATTTGCAAGCCGTCATTTTCAGCAAGTCCGATCGCTTGACCTAAACTGCCGTTTGAAATGATCGCAATTTTTTCAGCGTTTTCAGTGCCGCGATTAATTAAGCCGCTTTTAATGTTCTCTTCCGTCAATCGTTCAAAATTAATTATCATACAACGAGATTGAAGAGTCAACAAAAGCCTGCTGCGATTAGAAGTAATTAAAATAAATTTCGATAATCCTTGCGGCTCTTCAATCGTCTTGAGTAAACAATTTTGTGAAACATTATTCATACATTCTGCATCGTCGATCAAAACCATTCTTTTATCAGAGAGAATCGGCATAACTAAAACTTCTTTTTGAAGACTGCGAATTTGATCGATTTTGATCATAGGATTAGCTTTCGATCGATCCGGCTCAACAGTGTAATAATCTGGGTGAGTTCCGGCGATCAACGAACGACAAGAATTACATTCACCACAAGGTAAATTATCAGCGTCATCATTTTCACAAAGTAAAGCCGCCGCCGCAATTTCAGCAATTTTTCTTTTGCCGATACCTGCAACGCCGGAAAATATAACAGCATTCGGAAAATTTTTAGCTTTGATCATTTCACGAATCTGATTAATTTTATTTTTGTGACCTATAATTTCTGACCAATTAAACTGTTCCATAATTCACATATACAAATCAACAAGCATTCCACGAATTGCATCGTGACTTGCAATAATATCAAGCTGCTCCGATTGACCTAGGCGAATTTTTTCTGCCATCTCTTCAAGTTTCTCATCAACTTTTCTAACAGTTGTATAAGCACGTTGTCGACCCATTCGATCCCAACCGGCTTCTGAATGAAGTTCATACATCATTGAAACCGCCGTGCCGATAAAATTTTTTATCATAGTTCGATAGGCTTTCAATTCATCATAAGTTGGTGTCTTTGAAAGTCTCGCTGCTTGTTCGTCGATCTGTTTTAAAAGTTCTTCCATCTGTTCACGGTTCGGACCTTCTTCTTGCTGCTCTTGCAATTCTTTTTGAAACGAAGGTATTTTTGAATCAAGTTTATTATGTGTATCAGTGAAAGGTTCAAACGCTGAATTTTTTGGCGTTACAGTTACCATTTTGATCGGCATTTATTCCACCAGCTTTCTAAAAAAATTTTTCTTCAAAATTATACATTGACGAAATTAATAAGTCAATTTGACGTAAAAAAATAAAGTTACGATCGATCTCGTAACTCAAAAATTTTTATAATTCCTCACAAAAATATTTCATTGAAGTCTTTTTCCATTCTTTTTTTGAATAAAGAACTTGAAAATCATTTATCGCCGTGAGTTCAGAAAGATTTTTAACAATCTGATCACATTCTTCACGTGATTTAGCGTGAATCATCGTATATAAATTATAATTCCAATTCGGCGCAGTTGTTCGATCGTAACAATGAGACACTGCAGGGTTTTCAGTCATAATTTTAGCAACTTGATCTAATCTTTCCGGCGGAACTAACCAAGCACAAAGTGCATTAGCAACAAAACCGGCTTCACGGTGACGAAGTACAGCACCCATTTTACGAATTTTTTTTTCGCTCGTTAAAATTTTTACACGTTCAATAAATTCTTCTTCACTCATTCCGACTTGTTCAGCTAAAACTTTGTAAGGTTCTTCACATAATGGAAAATCACCCTGCAAGGCTTTAACGACGGCTTTATCTCTCTCGTTGATTTCTTTAAAATTCACAAGCTCACATCATTTCAAGTTAATTATCATTCGGGCGCAACGCCAATTAATATTATAGGAACAGATGGATTTGATCTCCCTTCACGAACAATATTAGTCAATTCATTTTCATACCAAGCAACACCAGAGGACATCATTTTCATCAAGCTGTGCATAGGAATTATTTCAACTCCAACATCAATATCACCACGTTCAAAGAAAAATGTATGCTTAACGTGCAAATCATATTGAACCGCAAAATATTTTCCAAATTGCACTTCAACAGCTACTCGATCTTTGACGAAATCGACTTGATTATAAGTCCTGTATGCAGTAAAGCCGGCATTTTCAATATTTTGTTTTTGGATTCTTTCATCACGAATGGCAACCGAATTTTTTGTTGTCTGTAAGTCTTCATTTACATAATAATGAGTTCTCATTTCCTGCCAATTTAATTTTGAAAATTCATCTTTGAAAAGTGCATTCAATGCTGCTGGTGAGAAAAGTAATTTACCTTTTTTGGTTTTCTCGGAACTGATTTTTGTTAATGTGCTAAAAGCATCAACTTTTTCTATTACGTTTATAATTTCTTGCCAAAGTTCAGGCTTGTGTACAATTAAAAATTCAAGTCCATTTAAGTGGCTGTAACACTGAATCATTTTCATCGCAATTATCCCATTCTTTCGGACGCATTGCCACTTTATCTGTTGGCTTAGGTACATAAATTTTTTGATATATAGGACGCGTGATCAATTTATCTTCAGAAAGTAATTTTATTCTTTGCATACCGATTTTAATATACTCTTCATTTAATTCTGTTCCATAAGCACGTCGATTATTTTTCAAAGCTCCAATTAATGTTGAGGCTACACCGGCAAATGGATCATAAATTTTATCACCTTCATTAGTTAAGGCTAAAATGCAACGTTCAACAAGTTCCACAGGATATTGACAAGGATGCTCCACTTTTTCAGGGTGATTTGCTTTGACATTAGGAATATCCCAAATTTGATAATCCCAATCATCAATCAAACGATCAACTGTCATTTCCCATAAATCTTCAGGATTTTTACCTTTTGGATTTCCGCTAATTTGCCCTCTTTTGCTACCTTTGAAATATCTTTTGCCCGGATATTTTGACGGAATACGAACATCATCAAGATTGAATATGTAATTATCACTTTTAGTGAACCATAAAATTGTTTCATATCGACCGCTAAATCTCTTTGAACAATGAAGACCGTGACCAAAATGCCAAATAATTCTATTGCGAAGTTTTAAGCCAAGTGATTTAAAAAGTGGATAATAGTAAATATCAAGCGGAAATACTTCACCGTCATCAACATAATTTCCAACTTGCCAGCAAATACTTCCATCATCAGAAAGCACTCTTACAAATTCATTCAAAAACGGTTTCATATTCTCAAGATATTTATTAATTCCAATTTTCGTTTCGTATTCTTTGCCGATATTGTAAGGCGGCGAAGTAATTATTAATTTAAATTCACCCGTAGATATCTTACGGCAATAATTTAAAGCATCTTGACATTTATATTGAAATTCAGATAAATTCATTTTTTTCTATCATCTCTAATTTTATATTTTGCACTTACCTCTTCATTTGGCATTTACTCACATCATTTCAAGTTAATTTGATTTATTTTTGAAATCCTATATAACTTTCAAAAGCTAACATATATAAAGATAACTCAAATGATAATCTTTCTTTGATCTTCAATTCATCAAATACGGTATCTTTAGGAATATTGAAAGACGTTGAATTTTTTATAACGTCTTCAATGATTGATGGCAATCTCATACACATTTGATAAAATGAATCTTCTTCACCCGTGACGAGCTTATAAAATTCATCAATGCTGACACGACGAATAAATTTATGTTTCTGTCTTTGACCATCAAGTGAAATATTCCAAGTAATATTTTGTGACTTTTTAGCAATAATCTCTACGAGAAAACAGGCGCAATCATCGTCAGATAAAAGTTGATGCTGCATTTTCATATACGTTTTTGCACTTGCTGCTGAATTCATAGTGTTATGCTTATTCTTCATTTCAACATAAACGGTTTTGACTTTACCGCAATTAGGAATTTCAATTCCATCAGATTTTTGAAAAATTACATCCCATCCTGATTTTGGAACAATACAATTTTTAATATATTGAAAAATCTTTTGGTGAAAATATCCTATGCTGTTATTATTTGATTTATCACGCTGACGAAAAATTTCACTCTTAATAATCTCTTGCCAGCTTGAATTATAAATGTTTTTATCAAAAATTAATTTAATCGGATCAATAATATTGTTGTTAAATTTTTTCACATCATAAGATTTAAGACATTCATCATAATGTTTAATTGTTTCTGCAACGTGATTTTTAAAATCGTCATCAGATATAAATTTTAATTTGTTCATTTAGCCAGCTCCAAACTATTTTTAAGCTCTAATGCAATGTCATAAGCTAAATTTACAGGTACAGCATTACCAACTTGACGATATTGACTGTTCATAGAGCCGCAAAATTGCCAATCATCCGGGAAAGATTGAATCCTTGCATTTTCTCTGACGGTAAAAGGTCGAGTTTCCAAAGGGTGACAACGTTCAGTTTGTTTTTGAGTTGGTGAAGTCAAAACAGCCAGCGATGGTTCATCTAAACTCATTCGCCGCAATATTCCGGTTCGTCCACCGTCTAAATTCCAACAACCTTGCATATAATCTTTTGCAATATTTTCGGGAATGTCTCGCCAATAACCACCAGGCGGAACCATTTCAAATAATGATTTTTTATAATCAGAGTATTTTGCACCTAAGCTATCTGGAACATTATCAAGAATATCACGCAAGACAGGTTTATAATTGTGAGGTTTAGGAAATTCAAAAACAATTTTATTAATCAAGTCGTAACGAATGCCAACAGTTATTAATCTTTCACGTTTTTGGGCATTGCCATAATCCCAAGCGTTAAGGATTTTTTTTTCGATCTTATATCCGCAATCATTGAAAACATTAGATATTGTTTGATAAGTCTTGCCTTTATCGTGATTTAATAAACCTCGTACATTTTCAAACAAAAACATTTTCGGTTGAAGTTTTTGAAGAAATTTAGCATAGTGATAAAACAAAGTGCCTCTAGCATCTTCAAGTCCAAGACGTTTACCGGCATATGAAAATGACTGACAAGGAGCACCGCCGCTTAATAAATCTAATTCACCACTTTTGAGATTAAAAAATTTTTCAAGATCAAGCGGTGATATTTCAGCAATATCCATATTCAAAACATACCAGCTAGGACGATTTATTTTTAAAGTTTTGGCAGCATCTTTGTCAATTTCAATCAATGCAATATGATTAAATCCGGCACGTTCAATTCCTAATGCTAAACCACCGGCACCGGCAAATAATTCAATGGTATTCAATGAAATTATTATCTTCTTTCGTTTATTGCAACTTAAATTGTACATTAACCTTATATTTTTTGTTCGATTTAAGTCGAAGCATATCATTAACGCCGGAAAGTGATCGAACTTCTGATAAAATTTTTTCTTCTTGAGTGATCGTTGGAGTTAAAAGTGTAAACCACAAATTAAATTTTCCTTCACGTTCATAATTATGAGTTGCACCGGGATAAGTATTGATCACTTCTGCGACTTGTTGAATTTTCGACGGTTCAACCGACAAGGCGATCAAAGTTCCTTGATAACCAAGACGGTTTGAATCAAAAAATGTTCCGATTCTGCGCAAATAACCTGCTGACTTCAGCTCACGAAGTCGATTAATCACTGTCTGCTCATTAGTGTTAAGTTCTTTTGCCATCGCTGCAAATGGATGACTGCAAATCGGTATGTTCGATTGCAATAAATTCAACAGCGACTTGTCAAATAATGATAGCTTCGTCATTACTCTCACCTTCTGACAAAAATTTATGAATAGCATTCATTTTTTCTATTCTAACAGACAATCAACTATCGTGTCAAGTAATTCTGAACGTCCTTCATTTTTTTGTGCAGAATATGGCAAGATCGGCAACTCCTCAATATTAAAAGTTTTTTTGATCAGATCGACTTGTTTAATTTGTGCTGTCTTGCTGATCTTATCTGACTTAGTTGCAACGATCAAAAGTGGCAAGCCGTTTTCAATTAACCATTGCAATAATTTTAAATCTGACTCCATAGGCTCGTGTCGAATATCGATCAGTTGACAGACGAATTTAATATGCTCGCTTGAAAGTAAATATTCTTCAATGAAATGTGCCCAAAGTTTTCGATTAGATTTACTTGTCTTAGCGTAACCGTAGCCGGGCAAATCGACAAGATAAAAATTTTTTCTCAATGCTTCTTTCTCTTCACCTTCGTTGATCTTCAAACCGACTTTATAAAAATTTATCGTTTGAGTTTTGCCGGGCGTTTGAGAAGTTCTGGCAAGATTTTTTCTGCGAGTGAGTGAATTTATCAGAGACGATTTACCAACATTCGATCGTCCGATAAAAACGATCTCCGGCAATTTGATCTCCGGATATTGCATTCGACTCACGGCAGAGATCACATACTCACTGCTTGTAACAACAATTTTTTCTTTCATCAAAATCACTTCCTCAAATATAAAAATTCTCCGCTCTTGATCAACTTGTATTGCGAAGAATTTTTTTGTTATTCATTCAAAATCATTTCAATTTATTATATTGTTCATCGTCGACGGGTTCAAGCCATTCATTTGATGCACCTTCAGCAGGAATTTCAACGGCGAGATGACTAAACCACGAATTAGCCGCCGCGCCGTGCCAATGCTTAACTTCCGGCGCAATATTAACAACGTCACCAGGCTTTAACTCTTGCGGCTCTTTATTCCACTCTTGATACCAGCCTTTACCGCCGGTTACAAGCAAAATTTGTCCGCCTTTGTGATGAATATGCCAATTATTTCGACAGCCCGGCGAAAAAGTTACATTTGCAATCGCACCACCTTTATCAGTCAATGGATTTAAATATGCTTGTCCGATAAAATATTTGCTGAATTTCTCCGGCAATGGCTCACCAACTTCAAAGACACTTGGATTATTTTTTGCTGCCTCACTCAAAATGATCACCTCAGATCAAAAATTTTTCTAAATTGTAATATTTTTAAAAGCGAAATTCAAGAGAAAATTTTTAAAAATTATTTTTCATAGCGGCGGCAAGTGCTTGACCGAGTGCTAAGCCGCCGTCATTCGTCGGGATCATTTTATGGCGAAGAATTTTTTTGAAACCGTAAGAAGTTAATTTATCGATCGTCAATTTAAGTAACAAAGTATTTTGAAAAACTCCGCCGCTTAATGCAACGTTTGAAATGTTTAATTTGTCACGAATTTTTAAACACTTTTCAGCAATGAATTGAGATAATGCAACGTGAAAATCAAATGCAAGTTGCTGAACATCTTCACCGTTAAGTCGTCTATTCAAAATCTCATTAAAAATATTCTGCGTCGACGAAATGTTAATTAATTCCGAATTCCTAATTCCGCATTCCGCATTAAACTGCAGTTTCATAGCGGCTTCACCTTCAAAAGTCGATCGCTTGCAAATTCCAAGCACAGCACTAATCGAATCAAATAATCTTCCGGCACTAGTCGACTTCACGCAATTAAAATTATTTTTAAGCATAAAAATTTGTCCGTTGAGTTCATTCTCATTAGCGAGATTTAATTCAACGGAAATTTTTTTAGTCTGTTCAAAATCATTCGTTGCATTGAAAATCATTGAAACAGCATTTCGCCAACTGTCGATTGACGATTTATCGCCGCCGGCTTGAATAAATGGTGAAATTGAATCAACACGTTTAAAACCATTAAGATCGCAAATTAAAAATTCGCCGCCGAAAATCGATCCGTCATCGCCGTAACCTGTGCCGTCAAATGCAACGCCGATCACCGGATCAAAATAATTATTTTCCGCCATACAACTTAAAATATGTGCATAGTGATGTTGAATTTTGACAAGCGGAATATCAAACGACGCTGCAATTTCTTCAGCAATTTTTGTTGAATGATAGCGCGGATGAAGATCGCAAGCAATAATTTTCGGCTTAATTTCCAAAAGATCGATCATTCGATCAACAGAATTTTTCAAAGCCTCAACAGTTCGTAAATCAGTTAGATCGCCGATATAAGGTGAAAGATAGAATAAATTATTTTTTACAAGGCAGAATGTATTTTTGAGTTCCGCTCCGATTGCCAAAATATTTTTTTCAGTAGAAATTTTTAAATGAAGTGGCAAAGGTGAATATCCACGACTGCGACGGATCATATAAATTTCATCGTCAAAAGTATCTACAACAGAATCATCAGCACGAATCAAAATTTCACGGTTATGAGTCAAAATTAGATCGGAAATATTTTTAAGATCGCGGCGAGCCTCTTCATCATTCGTTGCAAGCGGTGAGCCGGAAATATTTCCGCTAGTCATAATCAAAGCCTGCGGAAAATTTTCAATCTGATCGGGATAATTGAAAATCAGCAAATGCAACGGTGTATAAGGTAACATTACGCCTAACTTGTGATTATCCGGTGCAACGTTTTCAGCAACGTTAAAAAATTTTTTATCAATCAATACGATCGGTTTCTGGTAATGGGTAATTGATAATTGGTAATTGGTAATTAGTTTTTCAGTTATCATTACGGCAAAAGGTTTTGTTGGACGATGTTTTAATTTACGAAGACGATCGACGGCTTTAAAATTCGTAGCGTCGCAGGCAAGATGAAAACCGCCGAGTCCTTTAATGGCAACAATTCCGCCGTCTTTGATAATTTGTCGTGTTTTAATGATCGCTTTCGATCCGCATTCATTAGAATCCAAAATGAAAACTTCCGGGCCGCATTCATTACAACAAACAGGCTGTGCATCATATCGACGTGATTTTTGATTAAAATATTCTTCAAGGCAATTATCGCACATATCAAAAATTTTCATACTCGTTCTTTCACGATCGTAAGGCATATTTTGCATAATCGTCAATCTTGGTCCGCAGTCAGTGCAATTTATGAAAGCGTGAAGGTAACGGCGATTATTTTTGTCGAAAAGTTCTTCCTTGCATTTATCGCAGATCGCAATATCCGGCGAAACGAAAATATCACCTTGCTCTCGTGTACTTTCGATAATTTGAAAATCCTCAAAAATTTTTTCAAAATCAGCGATCGTTGAAACTTCAATATCAATTATAATTGATCGCGGTGGAGAATTTTTTTTAATCGAACGACAAAAATTATTAACAATTTCAGAGGAACATTGAGCAAAAATTTCAACGTATGATCCGCGATTAGCAACAGTGCCTTTGATTGAAAAATTTTTCGATAGTCGATCGATAAATGGTCGAAAGCCAACGCCTTGAACTATACCGAAAATTTTTATTCGATAGATCAAAATTTCACCTCATCTTAAACTGCTCCGAGATTTTTAATTTATTTCGTCATTATTTGACAACTCCGCACGGATCGGTGGATTCCTAATTCATCGAGCACCGCCTTGCAATGTAGTTTGCTAAGATTGTCGGTCTTACACGCTCTCCAAAGGCGTATTTTTAATTAGTCGTGCCGCTCGACTTCGTTTTATTTGTTTAGCTATACGAAACCTCTGTTGCTTGACCAACTAAAAG
>JAFUZV010000024.1 GCA_017476425.1 Selenomonadaceae bacterium | reverse complement strand
TAGGCTGGAAGTGGAAGCATGGTAACATGTGAAGCAGACCAGTACTAATATATCGTATGGTTTCTCTTCTCAATTCACAAATTCGGCGTTGATTGCGTAGTGGATCACCTGTTCTCATATCGAACACAGAAGTTAAGCACTATTGCGCCTTATCTCACTTGATTGGAAACGATCTGGTAACGATGGGTTTCGCCGATTAAATTAAATAATGAAAGCTCACTTTAATTAGTGGGCTTTTTCGTTTGATTTTTTTCAGTATTGTATAGTTGCATTTGTTATAGTCAAATATAGACAAACACATTTGAGAGGATAAACTCTCCGGCGTACTACACGCCTCTATCCGATTGTAAAAACTTTCGGACTACTTTTGAATTTTTTTTTGAATCTTTTATCTAACTTGATACAGCGTCATGCTGTTTGGCTAGGTCATCCACAGTTACTTCTGAATGTTTTACATATCGACAGGGCGTAATTCCCAATCAAGGGCGCAGCTTTCCTCGATAAAACCTTTCTAACATTCAAGTTATGCGGCTAACTTCGAGTATAAATTAACATAAAAATCTGTTTTTGTCTATAAAATTTAAATTCAAATGTGATACATTGCGCTTTGAAAAAATTGATGATAAAATTTTTTTGAAGGGAATGAATTAAATGAATGAAGAATTTATGATGAGTAATTTAATCGTTGCGATAAGTGCAGTTATTCCAATGTTTACGCTGATGACGATCGGTGCTTTCGTTAAATATCAAAAATGGCTAAGTGATGAAGAATTAAATCATATGAATAGAATGGTTTTCAGAGTCTTCTTTTGTTGTATGATGTTTCACAGCATTTACACAACAGATTTAGCGTCAACGTTTCGCCCGAAATTAATGCTCTTTGGTGCTTGTGGAGTCCTTGCGATATTTACGCTTGCAATGTTGATCGTTCCAAAAATTGAACCGGAAAATCGTCGACGCGGAGTAATTGTCCAGGCGATCTTCAGAAGTAATTTTGTTTTAATGGGCATTCCGATCGTTGCAAATATTTTCGGTGATGAAAATATTGCCGTTACAACTATGATGATCGCTGTGATAATTCCTATTTACAATGTTTTAGCGGTTTTTGCACTTGAAACATTTAGAGGCGGAAAATTTTCATTGATGCCGATCTTGATAGGCGTATTAAAAAATCCTATGATACTTGGAGCGATCGCCGGTGCACTTTGTTTGATAAGCGGCATTCACATTCCAAAACCTATTTTAAAACCGATCGGACAAATTGCCTCAGCAACAACGCCGGTTGCATTGATAATTCTCGGTGCGTCGTTTAAATTCGGCAGTACTCACGAACATAGAAAACAATTAACAGGCTGTGTGATCGGGCGATTATTGATCGTTCCAGCTGTAATTTTATCAGTTGCACTTGCTTTAGGTTTCAGAGGAATTGACTTTTTAACTTTGATTGCGATTTTCGGAACACCTTGTGCGATAGTTTCATTTGCAATGGCGCAGCAAATGGGCGGTGACAGTGAACTTGCCGGAAATTGTGTCGTCTTCACTTCTGCACTTTCTTGTTTCACGATCTTTTGTTGGATTCTATTATTTAAAACGTTAGGAATTTTTTAATTCATTTCAAAATAAATTTAAATTTTTTTAGTAAGCAATTCATTAAGAGTTGCTTTTTTATTTTGGTAAAGAGAAATTTACCAGTTAATTTGTCAATTATAATAAAATATTGTGAAATTATTTTTAATTGAGGAGCAGATAAATAATGTTGGTATCGTCTAATAAATTTTTTCTTGTGATGATAATTTTTGCAATGACATTTGTATTAGTTGGCTGTGGACAAGATCAACCTAAACAACAACAAGTAAGTGCAACTAAAGTTAAAACGATTAAAGTTTTAAAAACTGATGCTCCAATATCTTATAAGTATAGCGGTGAAGTTATCGGCAAAGGTGAAGTAAGAGTACAATCTAAAATAGCCGGTAAAATCGTTGAAAAATATATTCGTGGAGGTCAATCAGTAACAGTAGGTCAAGCACTTTATAAAATTGATTCAAGGCAATATGACGCAGCGATTCTTCAAGCACAAGCGCAACTTGCAAAGGCTCAAACGAATTTGAATAACGCTTTGACAGAATTAGATCGTAATGAAAGATTGTTTGATGCCGGAGCAATTTCCGAACAAGTATTAACGAATCAGCGGGCGAATTGCAACGCATTAAGAGCTGATGTAGCGGCGAATGAGGCAATGTTAATTAAAGCGCAAGAAGATTTAGTTGACACGGTAGTTTACGCGCCTATGTCCGGACGACTTTCGATCGATGATATTCCCGTTGGTACTTATGTTAATCCTGGAAGTACAACGCTTGTAACGATCGGCGCAGTCGATCCTATTTTTGTGCAATTCAGTATCTCAGAAAGTGAGTATTTAAAATTTGCGAATGCTGAAGAGAGAAGTACTCAACGAAATAATTCAGTGAGACCTGAAATAACGTTGACGCTTGCTGACGGAAAAATTTATCCTTATGACGGAAGATTCGCAGAAGTCGATCGATCTCTTACGAGTGGCACAGGAAGTTTAACATTGAGAACTCTTTTTGATAATCCTGATAATCTTTTAAAGCCTGGAATGTTTGCGAATATCAGTATAACGGGTTTAAATATTCCGAATGCAATTCTAGTGCCGGAGAGAGCAATTCAGCAGTTGTTAGGTGACACTTTCGTTTTAGTTGCTAATGCTGAAAATAAAAGTGAAGTTAAAACAGTTAAACTTGGTGAAAAAATAGGATCGTATTATGTGATCACTGAAGGACTCAAGGGTGATGAAATGATCATTGTTGAAGGACTTTCAAAACTTCGTGATAATATTGCGATTAATCCAACTGAAGTAACGGCGGCTGATATGGGATTCAGTCTTGAAAGTTCCACTAAACTTTTTGATGCAGACAAGTGAGGTATTGAGATGGCAAAATTTTTTATACACAGACCGATCTTTGCAATAGTCATTTCAATAATAATTGTGATCGTTGGAGTGATCGCAGGCTTGCAGCTTCCGATCGCACAATATCCTCAAATTTCACCGCCGACAGTTGCAGTAAGTACCTTTTACACCGGAGCGAATGCCGCAACAGTTGATGAAGCAGTTGCACAAATGATCGAACAGAAAGTAATCACGACGCAAGGAATAGATTATATGAATTCAACAAGCAGCGATGACGGATCGTATAGACTAAGTGTTATATTTAATGTTGGAACTGACGGAGATATGGACGCAGTCAAAGTACAAAATAACGTTGCAGGAGCACAAAATTTACTGCCGTCTGACGTTCAAAATGCCGGAGTTAAAACGATCAAGAGTTCTAACGATATGGCATTCATATTTGCACTTTATTGTGATAATGATCGATTCAGTAGAGTATTCATAAAGAATTACGCTGATATTTATCTTTTGGATCAAATTCAACGCGTAGAAGGAATAGGAAATGTAAATGTCTTCGGTGCAGATTATTCGATGAGAGTATGGATTAACCCGGAGAAATTAGCGAATTATAATTTGACAGTTACTGATGTTATCAATTCGATCAAAAGACAAAATTCACAAGCGGCAGCGGGAACAGTCGGAGCAATGCCGGTAAATCAAGGGCAAGAGAAACAATATACAGGAAAAATACAAGGAAGATTATCAACGCCGGAAGAATTTGCAAATGTGATCTTGAAATCGAGTGAGACAGGTGATTTCATTAGAGTTAAGGACGTTGCAAGAGTAGAGATCGGAGCGAAAGATAGTAGCACTTTAACGAAATTTAATGGACACCCGGCGATCGGATTTGCGATCAATTTAACAAGTGATGCAAATGCAATGCAAACGATCGGAGAAGTAAAAAAAATCCTTCAGGACGCGAGAGAAAATTTACCTGAAGGAATAAATTATGGACAAGTATTAGACAGCACAGAATTTATAGAAACGTCATTAGACGAAGTGATTGAAACATTCATAGAGGCATTAATATTAGTCGTCATAGTAATATTTATTTTTCTGCAGAGTTTCCGAGCAACGATCATACCACTCTTAGCAGTGCCGGTATCATTGATCGGAACTTTAGGAGCATTTACAATTTTAGGATTTACGATCAACACCTTAACATTATTTGCAATGGTGTTAGCGATCGGATTAGTCGTCGACGATGCGATCGTAGTAATTGAAAATGTCGAGGCACATATGGAGACGGATCATTTAACACCGATCGAAGCAACAGAAGTCGCAATGAATGAAGTGCAAGGACCTGTAGTAGCGATCGCATTCGTTTTGAGTGCTGTATTCATTCCAGTAGCATTTTTAGGCGGAATGATGGGAATACTTTATAAACAATTTGCATTGACGATCGCAGTGTCAATGGCGTTGAGTGCATTCATTGCGTTGACATTAACGCCGGCACTTTGTGCAATGATCTTAAAGCCACACGATCCGAACGCTAAGAAAAATATTTTAGATAAATTTTTTGAGGCGTTTAATAATTTATTTGAAAGGATCAAAAATCGTTATGGATCAATCGTCGAATCATTTATAAAAGTATCAAAATTAGCGATCGTCTTTATGATAATTGTTTGCGGCTTGACAGGTTTATTATATTTAAAAATTCCGTCGACGTTCGTACCTAGTGAAGATCAAGGATATTTTCTAACAAGTATATCGTTACCGGAAGGAATGTCCTTAAATCATACTTCAGAAACACTTGACAAATTAACAGCGGCTATGTTAAAACAGATACCAGAGATAAATGCCGTGATGAGCGTAGCAGGATTTGACATAATGAGCGGCGGAGCTAAGAGTAGCGGCGGCGTTATGTATGTTGGAATGAAGAATTGGAGTGAAAGGACTCAAAAGAATCAATCGAACACTGCAATTACTACTAAAACAATGGTCGTTGGAAAATTAGCCACGCCTGAGGCTTTAGTTTTAGCAATTAATCCAGCGTCATTACCGGGTTTAGGAACTGTCGGCGGTTTAAGTTTACAGTTGCAAGATATGAGTGATCATAGTGATGTTGAATTGTATGAGCTGACGAATAAAATAATAGCTGCGGCGAATCAACGCCCGGAATTAAGCGGAGTAAGTTCGACATTTAATATCACTGCGCCGAGTTATGAATATGAAGTTAATCGTGAGAAGGCTGAAATGTTAGGCGTGAATATTAATGACGTGTACACAGCTTTAAAGGTTAATTACGGCGGAATGGCGGCAGATGATTTTAATAAATTCGGTCGTACTTATAAAGTAATGTTGCAGTCTGATGTTTATTATCGATCTGAAGTTGAGACGGCAAGATTTATGTACGTTAAAGGATCGAAAGGTCAAATGGTTCCGCTTGATACATTAATCACACCGAAATTAAATACTGGTGCAATGTCGATCAATCGTTTTAATGGTAAACGTGCTATTGCGATCTCTGGTCACGCAGCGAATGGATTTAGTTCCGGTCAAGCGATGAATGCACTTGAAGAAGTAATAAAATCAACAGCACCCGAAGGATTTAATATCGAATGGTCAGGTCAATCACGTGAAGAGAAAAAAGCCTCAGGATCAACCGGTCAAGTTTTAGGTTTAGCATTAGTCTTTGTATTTTTATGTTTAGCGGCGTTGTATGAAAGTTGGTCAGTGCCTTATGCAGTTTTGTTGACGGTGCCGACAGGAATTTTCGGTGCGTTGTTAAGTGAATATGGATTATCAATTTTAAGTGCAATGATCGGCTCACCGAATCCCGGATTGCAAGACAGTGTTTATATGCAAATCGGAATAATAATGATCATAGGATTAGCGGCGAAGAATGCAATTTTGATCGTTGAATTTGCAAAAGTAAGAACGGATAATGGAATGAATGAAGTTGACGCGGCGATCGAAGCGGCAAAGTTGAGACTGCGACCGATCTTAATGACTTCATTTGCATTCATAATTGGTTGTTTACCGTTAGCAGTTGCAAGCGGTGCAGGATCAGCGGCAAGAAATGGTATGGGTGTAGCAGTCGTCGGCGGAATGTTATTCGCTACGACGCTCGGAATATTTTTAATTCCTGTCTTCTTCGTTATCGTTCAATCTATCGCTAATAAGTTTAGGAGAGTGAAATAAATGAAATTCAAAAAAGTTTTAAGCACTCTTGCATTTTTAATTATGAGTTCGTCGATCGCTGCGGCTGATTCTCAAATTATCAGCTTGAGTCTTGACGATTCGATCACTCTTGCTTTAAATAATAATCGATCGATTGAACAATCAAACGAATTAAAAGAAAATGCTAAATGGATTTTGAGTCGTATGAGACGTTTAACAGGTCCAACTCTTTCTTGGACTGCCGGCGCAAATCGTATCGGCGGTGAAGATTATGTTAATCGCCGTAAATCTTCTTCGATCAATTACAATTATTCTTTCGATAATAATTTGCGTCTCAATTTTCCACTTTACACCGGCGGCAGAAATGAAAATAATATTGACGCGGCGAAATCCGGTTTGACTCAAGCGGAATTAAATTTAGAAAATACTAAGCAACAAATTAAACTTCAAACGATCACTGCTTATTTTGATATTCTTCATTATCGTGATTTAATGAATACTCGTCAAGAGGCGGTGAATATTTTAGCGGAGCATTTAAATCAGACTGAGACGAAATTAAAAATAGGTGTCGTTGCTCGTGCTGATGTTTTAGCCTCGAAAGTGCAACTTGCTAACGCTCAACAGAATTTTATCACGGCGCAAAATAATTACGAAAATTCGATCGCTACGCTTGATAATTTGATCGGCTTATCGATGGACACGATCATTGAGACAACTGACGATCTTCATTATCAAAAATATGATCTCGATTTAAATAATTGCATTGAGATCGCTTTGAAGAATCGCCCGGATTTTTTAGCCGCAACTGAAGCGGTCAAGCAGGCAATTTCAAATCAAAAGGTCACGAAGGCAAATAAAAAGCCGCAAGTTAATGCAACGTTTAGCAAAACTTTTAACGGCGAAAGAATTTTTGATGACGATCACAATGAAAATTGGTCTGCAGGTCTTTCGATCACTTGGAATGTTTTCGACAACAATGTTACTAACGCTCAGATTAATGAGTCGCAAGCTACGATCAACAGGCTTAAATCGATCGAACTTCAAACAAAAGAGTCGATTGAATTAGACGTAAGAAAAAATTTTAATACGTTGTTCGCCGCTGAAAAAAATATTCTAACGACGGCGATCGCTGTCACTCAAGCAGAAGAAGATTTTAACATTGCTAAAATTAAATACAATGAAGGCGTTGGTACGAATCTCGAAGTGATGGACGCTCAAGAAAAATTAACTGAGGCGAAGACTAATTACTACACGGCTCTTTACAATTACAACGTAAGCAAAGCGAATCTCGATCGATCGATCGGTTTGTAGGTGATAACTTTGAAAGATTTTTTTCTCAATGAAGCGATTCAAATTGTTAAAAAAATGATCAAAGCATTTTTCATTGATAGAAATCTTGACGGCGTTTTTAAATTCGTCAACAAAAATAATTTCTCCTGGATCGGTCCCGAAATTAATGACGTGTTACTTAATCTTGACGACGTTAAAAATCATTTCAAAAAATTTTGCAACATTACCAACGAGAATTTTAAAATGATCAATGAAGACTATTTAGTTAAAGAGGTCTCCGTTGATTCGTGCATCGTCATCGCTAAATTATTTTTTCAAGGCAAGAATAATCAAATTAATTTTCAGTCGCAACTTCATTTCTCATTCATCTTTCAATTATTTGATGGTCAACTGCTCGTTAATCATTATCACGTGCATATCCCTATCAAAAAATCAGAGTTGCCCAACGCTTTACACTTGATTAATAAAAATTTAAATCAAAATGAAACGCTCTTAATGGATTTGGATTTCCAAAATCAACTCTTACATAATTATTTCGATGTGAAAAATACTGCGATGAAAACTTTTTGCTATGAAGAAGGCTTCCCTTACTGTTATGTCAATGAGGCCTTTTTGAAAATGTTCGGCTATGGCAAGCTACAAAATTTCATTGAGCAAGGTAATTTCTCCTCGCTGGCGCATATTCACGTTGACGATCAGCAGCGTTATATGCAGGTTTTAGATGAGGCGTTCGGCAAGCCGCAAGATTTATCATTAACGCAAGAATGGAATTTTCACGGCTCTTATCACGTAATATATCGCAGTAAGAATTATAATAATAATGAAAATGTAATTTTTGAATGGGGTAATTTGGTGGTGGTCAATGGTCAAGCGTTGGTTAATTGTGTGTTGGTGAAAGTGAATGAAAATGTTGCCC
>JAFUZV010000180.1 GCA_017476425.1 Selenomonadaceae bacterium | reverse complement strand
TTCACAGGTACACTTGATTATACTGATTATGAAAGCACTGTCACGAAGATCAACGCCTCAAAAGTTACTAATTCTATCTATGCTATCGGCAACGCTAAAAATAATTCAATCAAAACCGGTATTGGTGATGATACTCTTGACGGCGGATCAGACGGCAATGATACACTCACCGGCGGTAAAGGTTCAGACGTTTTCATTTATAGAGGCGGCAACGATCTTATCACTGATTATACAGCCGGTGAAGATACAATTAAAATTGCTAGCGGAACGATTGACACTTATGCAATTAAATCTTCAAATGTTGTCTTAACGATCGGTGATAATACGTTGACGATCAAGAATGCTAAGAATAAAGAAATCACAATTACTAATTCAAGCGGATCAACTTCAACTATAACTTATCCAACAGTTCCGGCAGGTTTAACTTATAATAGCGGCTTAACAATGCTGACTGCTGATGAAAATTTCACCGGATCTGAAATTGATCTTGCAAATTATGTTTCAACCGTTACGAAAGTTAATGCAACAAAGTTGACAAGTGCAGTTAAAATCACCGGCAACTCAAAAAGTAATTCACTTGTCGGCGGAAGTGGAAATGATACGCTTGACGGATCAACCGGTACGAATAAACTTACCGGCGGCGATGGATCAGATGTCTTTATTTATAACGGCGATGGCAGTACAACAATTCTTGATTATGCTGAAGGCGTTGACAAAATTAAAATAAATGATTCAATAACTTCTGCTAAGGCAAGCGGAACGAATTTTATTTTTACAGTTGGCAGTAAAAAATTGACCGTTAAAAATGGTGCTAAGCAGAAAATTACAGTCGTTGATTCTACAAATAAAACTTCTTATTATGGATCGATCTTAAATGTGACTGATTCAGACAAAGCAAAAATCACAGCGACAACTTACGTTGCAACGATCGACGCTTCAGAACGCACGACTGATATTAATATTGTTGGCAATAAACTTGCAAATACAATTTACGGCGGCAGCGGTGTAAATACTATTAACGGTGGTGCAGGTGCTGATTATATTGTTGGAGGCAATAAAGGCAATTCGTTAGTCGGCGGCGCAGGTAAAGATACTTTGATCGGCGGCTCCGGCAATGATTCATTTATTGGTGGTGCTGACGGAAATATTTTTATTGCTGGCGTTGGTGCTGATTATATTAAAGACTATTCAGCGAAAGATACAATTAAACTTGCAAGCGGATCATTAACTTCTGCAACGCTTAACAATTCAGACGTTATCATTGAGACTTCACTAGGATCAATAACGCTTAAGAGTGCAAAGAATAAACAAGTCACTGTTGTTGATTCAAATGATAATACTTTGATGAGTCAGACATTTAACAATTCAATCACGAGTTATTCAAATTATGATGAAAGATGGTTTATTGAAGATGAATTGATCGGCAATGATGATCTTAATGAAATTGTTAATGATGATATTAGTTTATTGACGACGAATGAGAATGAGGAAATAAATGCTGTACAGTTTGAAAATGCGAGCCAGTCAATCGAACAATCACATATCGGGCGCAGAAAGAATCTTGAATGAAGAAGAGTTGACGGAAAATATTTCTGCGTTGGTTAATCGTGCACTACACCATTCAAAAGGTCAACCTGATTTTGTAAATTTGAAGATCGAAACGATCGCAGAAGATGAGATCAAATTTATCGACGCTTTGCCGATCAAGACTATTGAAGTTGACGACGCACTGTCCGGCAGAAAAATAATTGTCGATCTTTTAAAAGAGATCGGAATTGATAACGCCGTTGAAATTATGCAAATGATTTCAAAGACTTATAAAATGCGTGGCGCAATGCTTTTAAATGTTGATACATTAGAAAGGCTTGAAAGTGATCAAAATCGTGGAATAAGAGCGACATTTATGGATTCTGTTGAAAAGTCGACAAGTGATCAGAAAAATCATTTTCGTGAGGCGATCGTGTTAGCAAGTAAAGTTGTCAATGCGCCGGGTATCGTTGCTGAAATTTGTATTTCTGATGATCCTAATTATGTGACGGGTTACATTGCGTCGAAGTCGATCGGTTATGTGAGAATTACGAAATTGAAAGAGTTCGGTTGTAATGACGGCGGAAGAATTTTTTTGTATCGTGGAAATAATGAAGACGTTGCAGAGTGCATTAATTATCTTGAACGGCAAAAAGTTTTAGTTAAAAATGTTCCGGCTGATCCGTTGAATGAAATTCCGACGAAAAATATTTTTCAATCGATAGAGAATAATTTAAACGATTTAAAAAAAAATCAGCTTTATCGAACTATGCAAACGATCGAATCAGCGTCAAGTGATCACGTTGAAATAAACGGTGAAAGTTATTTAATGTTAGCGTCGAATAATTATTTAGGTTTGATTGATGATCAGCGTGTTAAGTCAGCGGCGATCAAAGCGATTGAAAATTATGGAAGTGGCAGCGGCGGATCAAGACTCACGACAGGCAATTTGAAATTACATGAAGACCTTGAAAAGAATCTTGCAGACTTCAAAGGTACTGATAAAGCGATCTTGTTTAACACCGGATATATGGCGAATGTCGGAACGATCAGCGCAATAGGAAAAATTTGCAATGTAATTTTCAGCGACGAATTAAATCACGCAAGTATAATCGACGGTTGCAGACTAAGCAGATCAAAAGTTGTAATTTATAAGCATAACGATATGAACGACTTAGAATCAAAAATAAAATCATTACCAATTACCAATTACCCATTGCCCATTATAATCACAGACGCAGTTTTTAGTATGGACGGCGACATTTGCAATTTGCCTGATCTTCTTTCGATCGCTAGAAAAAATAATTGCTTATTGATGGTTGATGAGGCTCATTCAACCGGCGTGATCGGTGAAAATGGTCACGGTATCGTCGAATATTTTAATTTGAATGAGAAGCCGGACATTTTAATGGGAACGTTGAGTAAATCGCTGGCGAGTGAAGGCGGCTTTGTCTGTGGAAATGAATTGCTGATCGATTATCTTAAGAATAACGCAAGAAGTTTTATTTTCTCAACAAGCCTTGCACCTGCGACGATAGCGGCGGCGAATGAGGCTTTAAAAATTCTGCGTGAAGAGCCGGAAAGAGTTAAACGACTTCAAAGCAATGTAAAATATTTTTGTTCCGAGTTAAAAAATTTCGGCGTAAATGTCGATACTCAATCAGCGATAGTTCCGATCATAATTGGTGATGAGGAATCAGCATTAA
>JAFUZV010000179.1 GCA_017476425.1 Selenomonadaceae bacterium | reverse complement strand
TGTTTTGTAAGCTCATCAAATCTTTTATCAAGTGCCGTCGTTCGTTCCTCAAATTTCTTAACAAGTATTGTTATTCTCTCATCAAATTTTTTATCAAGTGTAGTTACTCTCTCATCAAATTTTTTGTCCATTGCTGTCATTCGTTCATCAAATTTTTGATCGAGTTTCATAATTTCAGCGTGACGTTGATTATCGCGATCTCTCATCTCATTTCTGAGGTCTTGCATCTCACTATCCATTTTTTGCATATACATTCTAACAGTTGCCTCAAAAGATTGTTGATCGCTTTCGATCTTGTTCACCTTTACTTCTAATTCAGTCATTTCAGACACCTCCAAAATTGAAAGTGCTTAATTACCTCATTGAATAACTCGCCATAACCGCTTGAGCGTCAATACCTTCCGGCATATACAAAACTATTCTTTCAGAAATTTGCTGAACGCTGCCATCAGTTACATAGCATACGCCATTAACAAAATCGCTGATCTTTCTCTGTTCCGTTTTGTCAACCAATTCATAATTAACTATAACTGCATTCTTTTCAAGTAAATCGTTTGCTATACTTTGTGCTTCAGCAAAATTAGCGGGCTTATTGATCTTTACACTTATTCCGCCGCCTTTTACTACCGTTAATTGTGGTCTCATATCGCTCACCGGTTCCTCTTTTCTAGCATATGCCGTATACTTCATACCGCCAAAGGCTACACTTCCGCCTTCAACAGTTCTCATTCTACCTAATTCCATTGAAGGCATTGCTTGAGTCGCTAAATTCGACATAGTTGCTGTTTCTTCTTCAACCTGTTTTATCGGTTCAGTTTGTACCGGTGTACTTTTTTTCACTGGTTTTTCTTCTACTTTTTCTTCAGGCTCAAGCTCCTCATCATCAACTGGCATAATGAAGTCCGTTATTTTCTTGAAAATACTTAAATCCATAACTTCAAATCCCTTCATTTTTTCGCTTACGCCTATTTTAACATACGCCATTGATCTTGGCAAGTATTTTTTCAGATATATTTCACTGTTATAATCCTTTCTGTTTGTTTGAAAATGTCTTTGACTGATTTATTTTCTTGCATTCTTAGCAGCACGACCACGAGTAACACGATCAAGTTCAAGTTTACGAAGTCTAATACTTTTCGGAGTAACTTCAACCGCTTCATCTTCGTTGATATATTCCATAGCCTGTTCAAGGCTCATAATCCTAGCCGGAACAAGTCGAATTGCCTCATCACTGCCGCTGGCTCTCATATTAGTTGCGTGTTTAGCCTTGCAAGGATTAATATCAATATCCATTTCACGTGAATTTTCACCAACGATCATACCTTCATAAACTTTCATACCAGGTTCAACGAACATAACGCCGCGTTCTTGCAAGTTAAAAATTCCATAGCCTGTAGTTTCACCGGCTTCAAAAGCAACAAGAGATCCACGAGTACGACGAGGAATATCACCTTTATAAGGTGCATAGCCGCTAAATACGTGATTCATTATTCCATTGCCGCGAGTTGCCGTCAAAAGTTCCGATCTAAAACCGATTAAACCGCGTGCAGGAACTTCAAATTCAAGACGTTGATAACCACTGCGATCTTCAACGGTTTTCAATTCGCCTTTACGTCGTCCCATTGACTCCATAACTGTACCCATATACTCAGCAGGAACTTCAACCGTCAATAATTCCATAGGTTCTAACTTCTGACCATTTTTGATCTTGTAAACAACTTCAGGTTTACCGATTGAAAGTTCAAAGCCTTCACGCCTCATAGTTTCGATCAATATCGATAAATGCAATTCACCGCGTCCACTGACTTTGAAAACATCTGCACTGTCAGTTTCTTCAACACGTAATGCAACATTAGTTTCAGCCTCTTTGAAGAGTCGATCACGAATATGGCGACTTGTAACATATTCACCTTCTTGACCGGCAAGCGGTGAAGTGTTGACTCCAAAAGTTACTGATAAAGTCGGCTCATCAACTCTGATCGCCTCAAGTGCTTCCGGGTGTTCAACGTCGCAGATCGTATCACCGATTGACGCTTCAGCTAAACCCGTCAACGCTACGATCTCACCGGCTTCTGCACTATCAACTTCAACACGTTTTAAACCTTCGTAGACATAAACTTTACCGATTTTGCATTTTACTTGACCGTTTGAAGTTATCAACAAAACTTGTTCACCTGGATGAGCAACGCCGCGATTAATTCTGCCGATAATGACTTTGCCAACGTATTCATCAGCCTCAAGAGTCGTAACCATCATTTGTAACGGCTCATCAACTTCACCGATCGACGGCGGCATTTCCTCAACAATAACGTCAAGCAGCGGTTTCATATTGTCGCTATCGTCACCGATCGCAAGTTTAGCAATACCGGCTTTCGCTGCAGTGTAAACCGTTTTATATTCAAGCTGTTCATCAGTTGCGTCAAGCTCCATAAAGAGTTCCATAATCTCATCTTCAACTTCGGAGATTCTCGCCTCAGCACGATCGATTTTGTTGATAACTACAACCGCCTTGAGTCCGTGCTCCATAGCTTTACGCAAAACATATTTAGTTTGAGGCATTGCGCCTTCAAAAGCGTCAACAACTAACAACACGCCGTCAACCATATTTAAAACACGTTCGACTTCTCCGCCAAAATCAGCGTGACCCGGCGTATCAACTATGTTAATCTTGACACCTTTGTAATTGATCGCTGTGTTCTTGCTAAGAATCGTTATTCCTCTTTCACGTTCCAGATCGTTTCGATCTAAAACTCTATCTTCAACTTGTTCATTCGCTCTGAAAACTGCGCTTTGTTTCAAAAGTGCATCAACTAATGTCGTCTTGCCGTGATCGACGTGAGCGATTATTGCTATGTTTCTACGTTCTATTTTAATTACCACCTTTAAAGATAAATTCGATTCACTTTAGCATAGTTAAATAGCATTGTCAATCAGCGTATAAAAAATACAATCAGCACAAATAAAAAAACGGTGATTTTTTATTTCACCGCTATTTTATCGTCACAAAATCTTCAAATGCCGCTTGAAGTGTTTCTTGACACTCCACACGGCTAAAGCCGGTGGATTCCTAATTCATCGAGCACCGCCTTGTTGTCACTTGCGACTCAGTTTATAGGTCTTACACGCTCTCCAAAGGCGTTACTTCCCGTGTGCCCCACGGTAGATATTTTTGTGAGTTTGGTTTTCTCTCACACGTTTATTTTAAACCTTAATTTTTAATTTGTCAATTAAGAATTGCGGCTTATATCCCCATAACTAAAGTTAGGGGTATTAAGCCGCTTTTTGATAATACGGCGTGAAATTCGTTGCTCTAGAAATTCCATTTTTTGCGTCAGGCACTGTTATCGTGTGAGTTGTCGTGTCATTGTGAACTAATACAATTTTCAAATCTGCCACTATTTTCACCTCATTCTTCGATGTCTACGTCTTCTTTTGTGATTCGATACGCTCCTACTACCATATCATTCGTCAACTGCTGGAAGAATTTCGCCAAATTTGCCGTCTGCTCAAGCGTGATGTCACTTTTTATGCCGTTGTAGGTCTTTGTGACTGATTTTGCGCCGCCATCGACGTATTTTACTTGAATCGTCACTTCCTTCATCTTCATCTTCATCTACTCCTATGCTGCTATAATTTTTTTGTCAGTTATTGACTTTGCATAATTTACCATTTCTATATAAAGATTCTTGCACTCGTCAAATTTTTTCTTATTAATCAGTTCAATACAAGGATTGACATATTTTGTGAGCAATTCTTCACAGATTTCATTATAATTATCAGAGTTTTTCATCTCATAGACTATTGAAGGAGCAATTTTATAGTATTCATCAATCAATTTTTGACCATAAGGCTGATTTTTAAGCCACTTATCACGATAATTTCTCAAAGTTGTCAATTCTCTGCAATCATCAGATTTCCCAAAATATTCACAGATTGCTGTTGTGATGAAACAACCATCTTTTATTCCATTGTCAGCATTATAGCATTTAACGTAACTATTCCTAAATAAATTTACTATAATTTGATGTTTCATGTTATAAATATCAGATGATTTTAAATCTATTTTTTTATTTTCATCACGAGTTTTTACATGAATACCATTTTTACATAATTTCCATATGTCATCTTTTACAATTTTGTCTAATAAATTTGCTCTAAAATCATTCCAAGCAATATCAATTTTTTTCTTAGATGTAATTTTATAGAATATATTTCTAACTTCATCTTGTTCAGGATCACAACGCCAAACCATATTTATTCCGTTAAAATTATTTTCATCAAAAATAGTAATTTCATGTTCTCCAGATGTTTTATCATTATTATTAATTGTAAATAATTGTAATGGAAGTAAATGATTACTATTAAACATAACATGTATACCAATCAAGAACTGACTTTGTTTTATTCTTTCACGTTCTTCAGCTCTTGCAATATCTCTTTGCATATTCCTGCGTTTAGATTCTTCAAAATATTTATTTGCATTAGAATTAATAGCTCTTCTTACTTGACCATACTCAGTTGATCCTGCTGCCTCATTAAGTCTATCAAGTATTTCCATTAAATCCATAGTATCAATCACCTCATCTTATTTATATTTGTTCAAAAAATCCTCTAATTGCTTATGTGCAAAACTAATACCTGCAAGCCTGCCTTGTTTTTCAATGTATATTATATAATTAGATTTTTCATTATACATACTTTTGAATTGTGGATTTTTAGTTTCAATATCACTTATAGATTTCAATTCATCTTTCCATGTTTCTTTTAGTTCATGTTCAATTTCTTTTAATTCTTTTATTCCAGCATCTGTCACTTTGTTCACCTCCAATAACTTCAAACAACAAAACTCATCGAAAAAATTTTGATAATCCATTATAAAAAAAAAAAAACGGTTGTCAAGCCTTTCACAAAATTTTCTTGAGGAATTTTCTGTGAGATTTGATAAAAGTGGTGGAAATGAAAAAATCCGCCTTTCTCGGCAGATTGTATTGATTTTTATTCGTGCGGGTGGTTCTTGATGTATTCTTGTAAATCGGCTCTAAATTCTTCATCAGTCATTTTTCCAAAATATTCTCTTTGCCATTCTGTATAATCTGGTGGTGTGTTCCTTCCTTCGTCAATCAAATCTGCTATAAATTCAGTTGCATTAAAATATCCGAGATTATCAATCAATATTTTTATCGCCTTTTTTGCTAATTCTTCTTTCGTCAATTTTTCTTCATCTTCAAGCCTTACCATTTCTGTACACCTCCATAAAATCAATCAAATTGATAATTTTAATCTTGTCATTTGAAAATTTTAGCAATCTTTTATCAACAGTAACAAAATAATCACAATCAGCCAAAATCGCACTTGCAATATGATATGCATCTTTTTCTTTGATTCCAGATTTAACAATAATTTTGACTTCTTCTGTCAATTTTTCAATATTTTCTATACCGATATAAATTTTTCTATAATTTTTAATGAAAAAATCAATATTATTGCGTTTTCTAATATCTTTCTTTTGATAGTTTTCATAATGCAACATAAATGAAGTTACAAGTTCAATATTTCCTCTGACAATTTCTTTTTGAATTTCGATCATATATCGATATTCAAGTGAAATTTCACCAATGGATTTATCATCGAATCGTCTATTATAGCAACAAATATCAAAGTATACTCTCATTAAACTACTCCTGCGAATGATTTTCAACAACTATGAAAAATGTCCTTCAATTTCCTGAAAAAAAAATAGCCGCCTTAGCGACTATAACATCAACCTAAAATCATTTTTGTGAGTTGTGGAATAACTTCCCATTCAATCCAACTTCTGAAACGATCAACTCTCGAACGATGAATAGCATTAACTCTTTTTCTTGCGAAACCTGTTCCACCACGTTCAACTGCGTCAATCGCATCTATTAAGCCGGTGTAATTCACCCAAGTGCTTTTAGGCAGATAATCTTCAATCATTGTTTTAGCCGTACCAACACAGTTTTTAATGTCGGTTGTCTGAAAAAAAGGCTCTCCGTCAGTCACTCGTATCCTTAAGCTCATATCGCCTCTGTTAAATGTATAAATAGCCATTAATTAATTCGCCTGCACTTCCATTTAATCAAAAGCGTTTCTGCAACTCTTCAATACGATTCAACTGTTCCCAAGGCAACTCGACATCAAGTCTGCCGAAATGACCATAAGCGGCTGTTTGCTTGTAGATCGGACGACGAAGATCAAGAGTCTTAATGATCCCTGACGGTGTTAAATCAAATACTTCACGGACTGCCTTTTCAAGATCAGCACTAGAAATTTTACTTGTACCGAAAGTATCAACGTGAATGCTAACAGGCTCTGCAACGCCGATCGCATAAGCTAACTGAATTTCACATTTACCGGCTAAACCGGCTGCAACAATATTCTTAGCTACCCAACGTGCCGCATAAGCCGCTGATCTGTCAACCTTCGTTGGATCTTTTCCGCTGAATGCTCCGCCGCCGTGTCTTGCCCAGCCGCCATAAGTGTCAACAATGATTTTACGTCCGGTTAAGCCTGCGTCACCTTGAGGACCACCGATAACAAATTTACCAGTCGGGTTGATCAAATAGCGTGTATCCTTCAGCAACTCTTCAGGTATCACAGGTTCAATCACATACTTGATAATGTCCGTTTCAATCTGCTTGAGTGTTGCCTCTGGTGCGTGCTGCGTCGAAATAACGATCGTGTCAACACGTTTAGCCTTACCTTGATCATCAAACTCAACAGTAACTTGGCTTTTGCCGTCCGGTCTCAAATAGTTAATCTCATTAGTAACTTTGCGAACTTCAGCAAGTCGACGTGTCAATTTATGTGCAAGTGAGATCGGAACCGGCATATATTCCGGCGTTTCGTCAGTAGCATAACCAAACATCATACCTTGATCGCCTGCGCCGATCGCTTGTCCTGTGCCTCTACTTTCTAAAGCGTCGTCAACACCTTGTGCAATATCCGGTGACTGCTCATCAAGACTTACAAGAACTCCGACAGTATCAGCGTCAAAGCCATAATGCGAATCAGTATAACCGATTTCTCGGATCGTCTGACGAATGATCTTGTTAATATCGACATAACAAGTAGTTGAAATTTCTCCGACGACGTGCACTTGACCAGTTGTCACAAGCGTTTCACAAGCAACTCGACCATTAGGATCACGCTCCATAATTGCATCAAGCACTGCGTCACTAATCTGATCAGCTACTTTATCCGGATGTCCTTCTGTTACAGACTCGGAAGTAAATATCATAACTTACACCTCTTTGCAAATTCAGAATTTAGAATGCAGAATGCGGAATTATTTTGATTCAGCTTTTATAATCTTTGCAATCTCGTTAGCGGCACGTGTGACATCGTCGTTAATGACTACGTGTTTATAACGCCGCTTGCCTATGTCGATCTCCGCCTCTGCAGCTTTCAAACGTGCTTCGATCGCCTCTTTAGGTTCACGACCGCGTTTTACAATTCGATCTCTAAGCTCTTCCATTGACGGTGGCAATAAGAATATACTTAATACTTCGATAGGTGTTTTTAAGACTTTCATTGCGCCTTGCGTGTCGATCTCAAGAATAACGTCGTCATCGCCTTCTATCTCACTTTTCAACGTTCCATAATAATGACCATAGACGACAGCGTATTCAATGAAGTCACCGCGTTCTATCCTAAGTCTAAATTCTTCCTCTGGTATAAAGTAATAATCTTTGCCTTCAGTCTCACCTTTGCGCTTGTCTCGACTTGTTGCGCTGATCGCTATTCTAATGCCCGTAAGCTCGCTAACTTTCTTGCAAACAGTACCTTTACCAACGCCGCTGGGTCCACTTATAACGATAATCACAATATCACCTCTTAGTTTAGGAGTAGTTGATAAGTGTTAGTTATCTTAAATCAATGACTCCGTTAAATCTCTTCTTCTGCAGGTAGTTTAGCACTGATCTTTTTCTTGTTGATCTCCTCAAACGCATTCGTCACATACTTGTTATCGTGATTCGGCACTTTGCAAGTTGCTCCGCTTAATAACTCACGAGCCCTTTTACTAGCTAACATCACTAATACATAGCGACTTTTTGTCCGTTTGACAAGTTGATCGGTTGCCGGATTTACCATTGAAAGCGGCGGCGGTATAACTTTAAATCTTCTGCGTCGTGTTGGTAATGGTTTTGACGCTATGGCGGTTGTTGCATTTAGCATTGCTGTTGTTACAATCATCTAATACACCTCATTCATTGTTGGCACGCTGTGTGATCGTCTCTGGCTGCAAGGCACTAAGCACGACTGCGCCGGAAGACATTACTATAACAGAGCGTGTTTTGCGACCTTGTGTAGCGTCGACGAGGCGTCCAGCGTCACGTGATTCTTGTATCATTCTTTTGACCGGTGCGCTATCGGGATTGACTACGGCGTCAACGCCTGAGAGTCTAACGCTGTTTCCAAAGCCAATTCCGATCATCACCGGTTGATAATGCCCATTCATAGCTCACCTTTATAAACGCGCAAGGCTTCGCCGCTCATCTCTACTTGTCCGTCTGGCAATATCTTTAAATAGATATCTCCGCCGTCCAACTTCACTGTGACTTTTGCCTCTGCTCGTTCATTCTGCCAAGCCGCATAGGCTGAAGCTACTGCGCCAGTTCCACAGGCTAAAGTTCTTCCGCAGCCGCGTTCCCATACTCTCACTCTTAACAACGTCCGACTTTCGATAGTCATAAATTCAACGTTCGTTCTATCTGGAAAGACATCTCTCATATTTTCAATAACATAGCCGTTCCGTTCCACTTCGCCTTCTGCAGGTTCTTCACTCAAAAACAACACACAATGCTGATTGCCTGTGTTTACAAACGACGCTTTATACTTTATAGCCGGTAACTCAATTTCGCCGTTATAAGTGACTTTTGGCATTCCCATATTGACTGTTATATACTCGCCGTCAAGCCATATCTTTTTAACTCCGTCAAGTGTCTCAACCGTCAATTCCTTTTTACCTAACTCATCAACTAAATAGCGACCTACACATCTTATACCGTTGCCGCACATATTAGCTTCGCTGCCGTCTTTGTTGAATATCCTCATCTTTGCGTCTGCCACTTCGGAAGGCAAGATATGAATAATACCGTCTGCGCCTATTCCATAATGCACATCACAAAGTTTTCTTATAAATCTACCGTCGTGGCGTTCGTTTTCAATCAACTTTACTGGTTCTCGTGTCAAAGCAAAGTCGTTTCCGCACGCTTGCCACTTCTCAAACTTCATAACATAAATCACCGCCTGTAGACTTTTTAGCGTTAATATGCTACAATCATTATATCATACGCCTGGCTTTGCGTCAAGGCTTTAACTGGAGGAATAAAAATGTTTGATTTGTCTTACTTTGATAACGTTAATAAATTGCGGGTTTTGGTCACTGGCGACATAATGCTTGATAAGTTTTACTTTGCTAAGATGAGCAAATTCAGTTCTGACGCGCCGATTCCCGTTGCCAAAGTCCTTAAGCGTACTGCTTCGCCTGGTGGTGCAGCTAACGTTGCTCGTTGCCTTGCCAATCTCGGCTCTTTTCCTTCGCTTGTCGGTTTTGTTGGCTCCGATCACAACTGCGAATCTCTTATGGAACTTCTCATCACTCACAAAATCGACACTTCAGGCATTGTCTTTACCGATCGCCCAACTCATACCAAAGTCCGTGTTATTGCACAAAATCACCAAGTCTTTCGCCTGGACTTTGATGACGAGACTGCTTACTCTGACGCACTTTTCGATCGCCTAACTTCTTACATTCACAATCGTCTAAATCACAGTCTTGACGCTATCGTTCTTGCTGACTATGAGAAAGGTGTTTGCACTGAACATTTTTGTCAAGCTATCATAAGTGACGCACACGATCACGGCTGTCCGATCATCGTCTTACCTTACGGCTCCAACTGGATCAAGTATCAACACGCTGACTTTATTGTTCCTAATATAAGCAAGATGAATAGGATTCTTCTTTCGCCTATTGACGCGGCTAATGATGACGCTTGCGCCTCTGCTGCTAACTACGTCCGCAGGAAATTCAACATTCGATCTTGTCTTGCTACTCGTTCCGGCTTTGGGGCTACTCTTGCTACTCAAAATCTCACTTCGCACTTTACCACTAAACAACAGTTACTAGTTGATCCTGCCGGTGCTGCTGACGCTGCCTGCGCTGCCTCTACTCTTGCCATTGCTAAAGGTTCTTCACTCAACACTGCGGCTAAGTTTAGTAACCTTGTTGCTGGTATTGCTGTGAGTCAGCCGGGTTCTTACGCTCCGACGATCAATGACGTTGTTAGTTGT
The DNA here is from genome assembly GCA_017476425.1 of Selenomonadaceae bacterium. Taxonomy (GTDB): domain Bacteria; phylum Bacillota; class Negativicutes; order Selenomonadales; family Selenomonadaceae; genus Quinella. The sequence continues at coordinate 5,534 of JAFUZV010000179.1, read as the reverse complement.
TAGTTTAAAGTATCAAGTATCAAGTAGTTAAAACAAAAGGACACGATCATAAGACCGTGCCCTAATGTGGAGTCAAAATGGTCGGGTTGACTGGATTTGAACCAGCGACCCCCGCGTCCCGAACACGGTGCTCTACCAAACTGAGCCACAACCCGCGTCTGTTCGTTTATAATAACACACCTCTTTTATCCTGTCAAGAAGTTTTTTAAAATGCAGAATGTAGAATGTAGAATGACGAATGAAAAACAATTCTTAATTCTGAAATAAATCAATACACTGGTACTAGATCGTACTGCCTAAATGGTATTTGCTCCACTCGTATACTCTTTAAAAATTCTACTATATCCTTGCGTCCATAGTAATGCGGTTGATTGTTGTTATCAAACGACAGCAAAATCACAGGCACTTTAAACACTCGGCTTAATTCATTACGTGCTTTGATCGCTCGTACGCTATACATAGTCACTTCTTGACGCACCATCACTACTGCAAATGTTACACCTTGTTCCTTAACAACTGCCGCTTGCATTTTCACTCTCGTTCACCTCTTTACTTTCATTCACTCTAGTACTATAATAATATGTTACTATCGCTATTCTGTCAATAGTAGTGTTTAGTTAATTCTTATCTTTGGAGGTTACTTTATGAATAATCAAGACTTACTACCGTTGCGTCATACTACGTCGCACGTTTTAGCGCAAGCTGTTAAACACCTTTTCCCAGACGCTAAACTTGCTATCGGTCCGGCTATCGAAAACGGTTTTTACTATGACTTCGACACCGAGCACCGTTTCACTGATGAGGACTTAAGCCTTATAGAAAAAGAGATGAAGAAGATCGTTAAGCAAAACCTTAAACTTGAACGATCTGAAATCCCTCGTCAACAGGCTATTGATCTCTTCAAAGATGAACCTTACAAACTTGAACTGATTGACGCAATACCTGAAGATCAAACAATCAGCACTTATCAGCAAGGTGACTTTATCGATCTTTGTGCTGGTCCTCACGTCGAATCAACAGGCTTGATCAAAGCCTTTAAACTTCAAAAGATCGCCGGTGCTTATTGGCGTGGTGATGAGCATAACAAAATGTTACAACGTATCTATGGCACGGCTTTTAATACTCGTGAGGAACTCGATCAATACCTTCAAATGCTCCGTGACGCTGAAAAGTACGATCATAGAAAACTCGGTCGTGATATGTTAATCTTCAGTCTTTCTGATGAAGCACCTGGTGAACCTTTCTTCCTGCCTAACGGTATGATCGTCCTTAATGAACTCCTTAAATATTGGCGTGAAGTCCATCAACAAGCCGGGTATCTTGAAGTTCGTACTCCTATAATCCTCAAGCGTCATTTATGGGAAACGTCTGGACATTGGGATCACTACTCTCAAGGTATGTACGCTCTTAAGGTTGACGATGAAGACTACGCTATCAAGCCGATGAATTGTCCCGGCGGTATTCTTGCTTTTAAAGAGTTACTCCGCTATGGTCAATTCACTCATCAAGACGCTATCAGACTTGGTGAGATCGGTTTAGTACATCGTGCCGAGCGTTCTGGGCAACTTCACGGTTTAATGCGTGTTCGTGAATTTACTCAAGACGACGCTCATATCTTTTGCACTCTTGACAATCTCAAATCGGAGATCGACGGCGTTATTAAACTTATGGAAAAGGTTTATTCTCGTCTCAATCTCAACTATGAACTTGAATTATCTACTCGTCCTGAAAACTCTATCGGTGATGACTCTGTTTGGCAAGCCGCTGAAACTGCTTTGCAAGACGTTTTAGACTCCACAAATCGCCCATTCAAAGTCAATCCTGGTGACGGTGCTTTTTACGGTCCGAAGATCGACGTACACATTAAAGACTCTCTCGGTCGTCGTTGGCAATGTGGTACGGTACAACTTGACTTTAATCTTCCTGAGCGTTTCGACGTTAAAATGCCTGACGGTTCTCGTGCTGTTATGTTACACCGTGTTATCTTCGGTTCGATCGAACGCTTTATTGGTATTCTTCTTGAGCACTTTAAAGGTCGTTTGCCTTTCTGGCTTGCTCCTCAACAGGTTAGAATCCTGCCGGTTACCGGTGACTTCATCGACGCGGCTAAAAAGTTCTCTGAGGAGTTTTCTATTATCAATGTCAGAGTGGCGATCGACGCTAGAAATGAGACTATCGGAAAGAAGGTAAGACAAGCTACATTAGAGAAAGTTAGTCACGTTATCGTCTTTGGTGAGAAAGAATCTAATTCTGAAGATATTTCAGTTCGTTATCTTGACGGATCGACTGAAGTCTTTAACAAAAAGGATTATATCAAACGTGTTAGTGAACTGATCAATCAACGCTTGTAATTTGAAATTTAAAATTTAGAATGCAGAATGTAGAATAAATTTTCATTCTGCATTTTTTATTTATCTCTAATCGCTTTTCTTATTCAACTTTTTGCTGCCAAAAAGTTGCAAAAACCATTTCTTTTTTGTAAAAAAGAAACAAAAAACTGCTGCGCGTCTTAAATCAGCGGCTTAATCAACTCCGCTTGTCACGGACTAGCGTCGTGACCTCGCTAATTGCCCGCGTTCATTCTTTCAACTCTCAATTAAAAATTTCTAATCTGTCAAGTCTTGACAAATTAAAATCTCTATGTTACCATTCGTTTCAACTTAAGCAATTCGGTTTTGTTGCTTAATCGTCGTTATTCTTCGGTGCTAGACAACGGCTCGATCCTTATACTTCGGTGCTAGACAAGGATTCCCTTACATACTTCAGGCGTTTATCATATAAGTTCCGTAGCGTGGCAACTTCGTTAGACGCTTTTTACTATGTTGTAAGTTAAAACCAATGTCTAATTCGGAGTGCGTAATTCGGAATCAGGAATTAATAATAAAATTCCGCATTTCGCATTTACAATTCCGCATTAGTTTAGAGTGTGTGGCACACTCAAGAAAGGACGATTCACATAATGAACTTTTTTATCAATCGTTTCGCTGAACTCAACGTCTCCGATGCTGTTGACGGCGCTATCACCGGTCAAGCTGCGGATCATACTTTCACAGTCACCAAGACTGAAGAATCTGCTAGCGTTGATACTTCTGTTGAAGGCTTTCAAGCCGGTACTTATACTGTAACTGTTAACGATGAAGAAGTCGAAGTCACGATCGCTGAAGACGGTACTGTCACTTATGATGGCGATCTTTCCGCTCTCGACGGAGTAACCGTTTCTATTCCTCAAGCTGACGGCGATCCTATCAATGTCACTATCGTCACTTCCGAAACTCCTATGCAGATCGGTACTGAAGACGAAGATGGCAATATCACTAAACTTGCTGCAGGTACTTATACTCTCGTCACTGATGACTATGATCCAACTGATGAAGAAGCCAACATTGCTGATTATCAATGGACTGTCGTTGTTGACGCTGACGGTCATATCACTTCTGCAAGCGGTCCGGATGATCAAACTCTTGAGGATATTCCTGATTCTCTCGTTAGTGTACCGGCTGATCCTACTACTGTTGACGCTCCGACGGTCGATACTACCGGCACGGTCAGCGGAACTCTTACCCTTAATGGTGTAACCTACAATGTCAGCCTCGAAAATGGCACTTATGCTATTAGCGGCGGCGATGTAAATTACTCCGGTTCTAGTGCAGAATACAGCACTGAAGTTACTTCTGTTGTTGGTACTTATACTATTAACGCTGGTGATTCTGGCGTTAGTGTTACCTCAACCGGCACAGCTGAAGAAGTTGCAATCGAAACCATTCCAGGCGGCAACACTGCTACTTTTGCTAATGGTGTTGTTGTTGTCAGCGATGATGACGGTAACATTCTTTCTGTCACAGGTGCTGATGATGCGTCTCAATCAGATAGCGGCGTTCTTACAATCGGCGACTACACTTACAACTTCAGCGTTGACGGCGAAACCGCTTCCTTAACCGTTGATCCTTCTTCCATTCAAGCTGAAGAAGTCAACTTTGCTGACAATGAGAAAACTACTACTGCTACTGTTACCGTTTCCGCTGGTGAATATACTTTAGTTTTCGATCTTGCTGACGGCGAATCCACTCTCGTTAGTGTTACTGACGCACAAGGTAATGAGCTCTCTCTCAATGATGACGCTTCCGCTTTCCTCGTTGGTGAGACTGAATATCCTGTCAGCCTCACTATGGACGATCCTGAGTCCTTCGCTAGTATCGTTGCATCTTACACTGTTCCTGGTGATGCTAGTGGCACAGCTGATTATCAATCCGAAAGTGTTATCAGTGCTACTACTTACACCGGCAACATCAATTCACTCGGTCAAGATTTAAGTGTTTCATTCAGCGTTGTTGATGAAACTTCTTACACTGATGAAAACGGTATTACCTGGACGATCGACACTGAAAACCTTTCTGCTGTTTCTGATGGCGGTGCTTCTACTACAGGTCTCGGTCAAATCGTTGGCGGTTCTGAGGCTCAAAATGGCTCATTCACTGCTACCGGTGTTGTCAATGCTGCTGATGTTACCGTAATTGGTGAAGTCGACGCTTCCGGCACTGTCGTCTCTATGACTGTCAACGGCACCGAAGTCACTGCTGATTCTCAAACGTTTGTTCTCGGCTCCGGCGGTGAATACACTGTTGAATACGCTGACGGTACGGTCACCTTCACGAACACTCTTACTGATACCACTGATACTGCAACCTTTGCATCAGCACAAGAAGCAAAAGATGCTTTTGAAAGCGGAACGGCTATTGCTGTTGGTGATTACAACCTTCAAGTTAAAGATGGTGCTCTTACCGGTGTTATTCTCAACTCCGCTATGGATGCTGAAGTTGACAGCGCAACCGGCTTAACTGTCGATACGGCTTCCAACACTTACACCTTTGACGGTACTACTTACGCTATTGACTCTGTCAGCGGCACGACGGTTAATCTCGTTAGCGGTCAAGGTTCTGTTGCTCTTACTAAGGTTGATAGCCTTGCTGATCTTGATCAAGTCGGTGAATATTATGAATCAGCGGCTTCAAACGGTACTGCTTCCGGTACTTTCAAAGTCGGTTCTACTAACTACACGATCAACTTTGAATATGCTGACGGTGCTGTTACTTCCGGTACTATCGTTGGCGATTCAACAATCACGCTTTCCGCTACTGATATCACGGCTCTTACTTCAACCGCTGGTTATACCGGTGTTAGCGGTGTAAGCATTAGTCTTGCAAGCAACGCATTTGCTGATAATAGCCTTGATGCCGGTGAACTCACAGTAAGCCGTAATTATTCAGTTACCTTTACTGATTCAACAAGTGATGCTACTGACGGTATTACAACGAGTGAAACTCAAAATGCGGCTTCAACGATGGTAACTTACAAGTTTGATGATACTCATTATTATGCTTTCCTCGTTGATACTACGAATGCTAAATTTGTACAACCGGAAACTAGTGTTACGCAGACGATCGGTAATCAAACGATCACTTTCACAAGTGCTAATACGGTCTTCTTTAGCTCTGATACCACAACTTGGTCTGCAGTAAGCGACGGTACTTTCAATA
>JAFUZV010000178.1 GCA_017476425.1 Selenomonadaceae bacterium | reverse complement strand
TATTTCCGCTGGCGATCACAAGTCCACCGATTGTAGCTTTAATAAAATTTCTTCGTGAAAATTTTTTCATTTTGATCACCTCGTGAAGTATATTATATTTTTTTAATGCCGTTAAAGTCAAGAAGTTTTCAATTATAAAAAATTTTTCGGCTTAAACTATTTTTTGCAGCTCGAAAAAATTAATCCGCTAATTGAAATTGATCAGCGAATTTTTTATTGCATTGAATTGTTTAAAATGAAATTAATATTGACTTTTGCATTAAATGTAATTATACTTAAAAACATAATTGAAAAGTTTTTTTGTGCGAAGAATAGAAAGCGGTGAGATATGAAAAATTTTGTTGAGTGATTCAAAAATAATTTTAATGGAGGAAGTGAAAATTTTTATGGCTAATATTAGCAATTCAAAGAGCAATACGCTTATTACTGGCTCGTCAGGTGCTGATTCTATCAAAAATTCTGCTGGTGCTAATTATGTTACTATTGAATCTGGTGGTGGAAATGATTACATTAAGAATGGTGAAAAGATAGGTACTGATAGTCCAACGCTTAATGCAAATTATATTAAAATTAACGCTGGTTCTGGGAATGATTATATTTATAGTGCAGGTGATTACAATACAATTTTAGCAGAAACTGGTGACGATACCATTATTGTTGATGCATATCATTATGTTGATGCAGGTGACGGCAACGATTCAGTAGATGCAGGCTATGGTGTTACAACAGTCTATGGTGGTACTGGTAATGACACAATTATATCGGGCTATAATAACAGAGTTTATATCAATGGCGGCAAAGGTAATGATTACATTTTTAGCGATGCTTGGAAGTCAACATTAATTACGCCAATTACAATCGAAGCCGGTGAGGGCAACGATACAATTTCATTTAAGAAAACTAGTCAAAATAATAATGGTTATGGAATAATTAAATATAAATCTGGCGATGGTGACGATACAATTTTAAATTTCTCTGAAAACTCGACATTGAATATCGTAGACAAAAGTAAATATTCAACCGTTTATAGTGATAACGACGTAATTATCAACATGGTTTCAGGTTCAATGACTTTAAAAGACGTAAAAGGCACAACATTAAATATTGTTGGTGGAACTTATGATAGTACTAGTAGTACAGGTGTAACTATTGACAACTCAACAGCAAATACTTTGATTAGTGGAACTTCTTACGGTGATTCAATAAAGAATGAATCAGTTGCTGGTGGTGTAACAATCGAATCTGGTTCAGGTAATGATACCGTTGCTAACTACGCTGCACGTGTGACTATTAAATCTGGTGTCGGTAATGACAGCATTTACAATTATGCAAATTATACAAGAATTGATGCCGGAGATGGTTCCGATACCATTAGAGCTTATGGCAACTATATTTCTGTAAATGCCGGTGTCGGCAATGACTATATTTCTAGCAGTTCATTTGATAATGGTTCAACTTATGAAGGTGGACTCGGAAACGATACTATTTATATGCCGAGCAGTGAAGGTGATGATACTTTAAAATACTCAAACGGAGACGGTGATGATTTTATTCAATATTATCAATCGTTTCATGCAATCAATATTGCAAGTGGTTCAATCAATAACGTTACAGGTAGCGGAAATGATGTCGTACTTAAAGTTGGATCTGGTTCAATGACTCTCAAAGATACTAAAAATTTGCCGTTGCATATAAAAAATTCTAACGGAACGGATTCCGTTGTCGTTTACAATGGAACTAATACGATTGCTCCGATTTACAATATCACCTCATGGTCTTCACTCAACGGGACAAGTTCTAGCGAATATCTCTTTAATAAAGGTAGAAGTTCAACAGTAAATGCTGCTGCCGGAAATGATACAATTTACAATGTTGGTAATTATGTTTCAATTAATGGCGGTGCAGGAAATGATTCAATCGTTAATGTAGTAAATCGCGGTTGGGGATCAACTTTCGCCGGTGGTCTCGGAAACGATACTATCGTATTGCATAATAGTCAACATTCAATAATAGATTATGTGAACGGTGATGGTGATGATGTTATCGTTGGCTTGAATTGGGATAGCATTCGCATTACTGAAGGTAGTTACACGTCTCTTATTTCCGGAAATGACATCGTATTGAAAATTGGTAGTGGATCAATAACACTCAAAGATGAAAAAGGTTATGAAAATAGATTCACTGTAATTGGAAATTTGGCTACTTTACCAGCAGGTTTAATTTATAATACTAACGAGACTGCACTTACTGCGAACAATAAATTCACAGGATCGGAGATTGATTTGAATGAATTTGTTTCAACAGTTGTAACACTCGACGCATCATCTGCCAAAAATGCTCAGAATTTGATCGGAAATTCAAACAGTAATTTGATCAAAGGCTCCGTTAAAAATGATACACTTGCTGGTGGTGCTGGCGATGACACATTAATTGGCGGAAAAGGTAATGACGTTTTCATTTACGATGGACAAGGCGACGACGTTATCACTGATTATACCGCTGATCAAGATACTGTTATGATTGCTGATGATCAAAGCATTACAGGTTCCAAAATCAGTGGTAAAGATGTCATTCTTACCGTTGGAGATAGCAGTTCTGATTCAATCGGTAATTTGACTTTGAAGAATGCTAAAGGCAAGGTTGTAAAAATTACTAAATCTACAAATACTACATCAATTCCTGTGATATATGGTGATGGTAGTGCCACTATCAGTATCGCAACCAATGACAGTTCATTATTCACATATTCAAATGATACTATCCATAAATATGGTCTTATTACAGCTATTGATGCAACAAAAGCCGCAAAGGATAAACGCATTACCAACAATTATTACATTTCAATGACAATGAATGGTGGCAGTAAAAATGATACCCTTTTTGGAGACTATGGAAATGACACATTAAACGGAAATGCTGGAAATGATTCACTTAACGGAGATTCTGGAAATGATATACTAAATGGCGGAGTAGGTAATGATACTCTTTATGGCGGTTATGGAAAAGATGAACTCACTGGCGGTAAGGGTAAAGATGTTTTTATTGCTTCCAGAGGTGATGATATTATTACTGATTATAAAACAGGTGAAGATAGCATAAAATTTAGTGGAGCAACGATAAAAAATATAGAATATGTAGGTGAGTTAAATACGGATCTCCGTTTGTTTTTCGTAGAAGGTGGCACATTGACGATAGAAAACGCTATTAGCATTAAATCGTCTAGAGGTAAGGCTATAAGAACTCCACAGTTGATCAAGATCATTGATACTGATGGTAACGTTACTTCGCAATCTTATCAACTCGGAACGATTAACACTTTAGCCGGTGCTAACACTGCTGATACAATTTCCGGTTTCTCAACGAATGATCTTTTGATCGGTGGCAAAGGTAAAGACGTATTTATTTATGGATCAGGTCACGACACAATTAGCGATTATATTGTCAATCAAGATTCGATAATTTTAAATCTCGGCAATGCTAATGATTATTCGATCAATGGTTCTGATGTTATAATTCCGATCGATGATGATAATTCGTTAACAATTCAAAATGCTAAAGCTAAGAAAGTTAAAATTAACAACGTTGACATTACTTTTGATGATCAAGTTAATGTTACGCTTGATAATAAATCAACGACTCCTTACACTGCAACTGATAAAGCGATGACGATCGACGCTAGCAAACGAACGAAAGCGATCAAAATCACTGCAAACGATAACGACAACACGATCAACGGCGGTAAAGGTAATGATACGTTGACTGGTGGATTAGGTGCTGACGTTTTCAAATACAATTCTGGCAATGGTAACGATATTATTACAGATTATTCAGCAAGTGAAGGCGATCTGATTCGTCTTGGTAAAAAAGCTGAAGTCACTGCTGCGACTTTCAAGAACAATGATCTGATTCTCACCGTCGGCAAAAATAATAAAATCACAGTTCAAGGCGGTGCAACTCAAGCCGTTACCGTCATTAATAATAACGGCGTTAAGATGACTTACGAAAAATGGTCAGAATCGATCGGCTTTGAGGAAAGATATTTTTCTGATGACAACTTTGCAACTGACGATCTCAATGAAATTATTTCAAGCGAATCTGATCTGATTAGCGGCGATCTTGATCTAAATACAAATAACTTTGCTCAAACAGATCAAATTGTTCAAGTGAATTATCAGAAGAAGAAATAAAAATTTCTTGTTAAATAAAAATGATCCGTTGATCGAAAATGATCAGCGGATTTTTTTGTAATTAAAATTTTTTAGTCATTCAATAATTCTTCAACAGCGGCGAGAATTGCGATCTTTGAATGTTCAAATGTCAAGCCGCCTTGCAAGTAAACATTATAAGGCGGACGAAGTGGACCATCAGCACTAAGTTCGATTGATGCACCTTGTACAAAAGTACCTGCCGCCATAATAATTTGATCTTCATAGCCGGGCATATCCCAAGGCTCAGGCGCAGCGAATGAATCAACCGGCGAAAATTTTTGAATCGAACGACAGAATTTTATCAGATTTTCCGGCGTTTTGAGTTCAATCGCTTGAATAATATCACTTCGCTTATCGTTCGGCAGCGGATGAGTTTTGAAATTTAATTCGTTAAAAATTCCTGCGGCAAAAATTGCTGACTTAATCGACTGCGCTGTAACGTGCGGAGCAAGAAATAAACCTTGATATAAAAGTCGTGGAGTTCCTAAACTTGCACCGAGTTCATCACCCATACCAGGCGCAGTTAATCGATATGACGCAAGTTTCACAAGATCAGATCGTCCGACAATATAACCACCGGTCGGAGCAATTCCGCCGCCAATATTTTTGATCAGACTGCCGGCGATAATATCAGCACCAACTTCGATCGGCTCTTTAATCTCAACAAATTCACCATAACAATTATCAATGAAAGTTATACAATCCGGCTTGATTCGTTTAACTATTGCACAAATTTTTTCAATGTCATTGATCGTCAGAGGATCACGCATTGAATAGCCGCGAGATCGTTGAATCAAAACTAATTTTGTCTTTGAAGTGATAATTTTTTTAATACCGTCAAGATCAACTTTGCCATTAATCAACGGCAATTCATTATAAATAATTCCAAATTCTTTTAATGATCCTTTTGATTCGTGATTATAACCTATAACCGTCTGCATTGTGTCATAAGGTTCACCGGTTAATGAGATCAATTCGTCGCCGGGTCTCAAAATTCCAAATAAAACCGTTGCAAGTGCATGAGTTCCGCTGACAAATTGAGTTCTTACTAAAGCACGATCAGCCTTGAAAATTTTTGTATAAAGTTCGTCTAATTTCTCACGACTAATATCACCATAAGCATAACCGGTCGACGTTTTAAAATGTGCATCTGAAATTTTCAATTCACGCATTGCATTTAAAATTTTCAGCGTGTTGATCTCTGAAATTTCATCGACGGCTTGAAAATTGTCTTGAATTTTTTCAAGGACTTTTGATTTTAAATCTAAAATTTTTTTTGAAAACATTATTTCACCTGCGATTTATAATCTATCTGGTGCAAGTTCATTCAATTCTTTCACCGATTTAAAAATTTTGTCTCTTGCATCTTGTGAATTTAAATAATCTAAAACTTCTTGCTTAGTAAGAGCTGATCCGAAATGTTGAATTACTTTGTCAGTATGTTCAATCATTACGCCGACATTAATTCGCCATTTTACATTAGTTATTGCGTCCTTTTGAATGTTGATTATCGCCATATATTTACTTTTCGGAATGTCAAACACTACATACTGCGGAAATAGATTTGTATCTAGTAAAACTTTCAACGATTTATCAACGAGTTTTTTAATTTGCTCATCTTGCGACTCAAACATTGAGGAAAGTTTTTCAAACCGATTATTTTTCTCTGCGAGTTCCTTTTTCATTTGATCTTCACGATCAGTGCCAATAAATTTTGTACTGCCAACGCGATAAATTCTAAACGGCGCAATATAATTTCCTTGTTCATCAAGATAAGTGTACAACATAATTTCTAAATCACTTTCAGCCCCAAAACCATCTTCATCAGCCCAATAGCGTCCGTCAGGTTGAATTTGCCATAAAACCATATAACGATTAGGATCATCTTTCGGCTGCCAAAATTCAGTACGATAAAAAATGATCGGAGCGATCGAATCACCTTTGAAAAATTGCTTGATAACATTTTCATTTTCAATGCCAGGAAAATTTACAAAAAATCCATTTTTATCAACGATTTTTTTATAAGTTCGATCTGCCGGAAAAATCATATAAATTACACACTCATCACCGTGAGCATTAACACCATAAGAATAAAGTCTATTGAAATAAGGCTTATCACCTTGCAAAACGTAATCATCAGGCAATTTCATAATTCCGCCTCCGATCTTAAATAAATTTTTTAGGAATGAAATAATATTCATATTAGCCTCTGAAAATTTTCTGTATAAATATTTCAACAAAAACAAATAATTTCTTGACGAATGGAATTTTTCTGATATAATTATCTTGGTATCAAAACCAGACAGGCGGTCGATACTTAGCTCCAGAAATGGGGTAATGCTTATGAAAATCAAAATTGTTGTGGTCATCACGATCATCATTACGATTTTGGTCGTAACAAGCAAAGTAGCCGCCTAAGTTCCCGCTAAGGCGACTACTTCAAACACTTATTAAGTCACTTATATATTATATTGACACTCCACACGGCTAAAGCCGGTGGATTCCTAATTCATCGAGCACCGCCTTGTCACTTGCGACTTAGTTTTAGGTCTTACACGCTCTCCAAAGGCGTTACTTCCCGTGTGCCCCACGGTAGTTTTATTCATGAGTTTGATTTTATTTTACAAAATGATTTTAACACTTAATTGTTAATTTGTCAATTAAGAATTTGCGACTTATATATATTACGCCGCTTTTTGATAATTTCGGAGCTGATCGTCTAATTTGATACCAACGCTTTGCTAATTTTGCAAGGCGTTTCTTTTTAGCAATTATAATCACTGCGAAAAAATTTGTCAACGGTTGACGAATGAATTTTTTATGATATAATCGCTCGCTTTTGGTAGTTGACACGGCTTGCCTTCTGTCTCGGAAGGCGGTGGTAATCGTGAAAAGACAAGATATTATGTTTTGGTTGCAAGTCGTCCAAACAGGATTGACGATCGTCCAAACAACGATTACCATTATCAACGCGATCTGCAATTAAGTCGCAAAACAAAAAGCCGTTAAACTAGACGGCTACTTTGCTGTTGACATACTCCGCACGAATAAATTCGGCAGATTCTGCTATCAACAACACTTGCCTCAAAAAGAGGTCTTACGGTGTCTACTGCATAGGTTGATGCCCCAACCAATTTAATTATATGAAGAGGCGGATTTTACCCCTGCCCATCTTCATTTACATTTTAACAAAATTATTTACAGAAAGCAAGATTTTTTTTTGCGGCTTACATCACCATAGCTAAAGCTAGGGGCTTTTCGCCGCTTTTCGGTAATACCGATTTATTCCCCAAAATTTTGCCAGAAGGTAAGTCGAACACCACGTCAACTGCTCTGGTGTTACCAGTCTATCAAGGCTTGCTGATTTTGTCAAGTCTTATTTTTTTGTTTTGCATGAACGATAAAAATTTTGTAAAATAGATCAAACATTTTAAAAAAATTTTTCGAGGTGAAAAAAGTTTTGGAAGCTCAAACATTTTTATATTTTTTGATCTCGTCGATCTTATTGACGCTTGCACCGGGTCCGGATAATTTATATTTGCTGACAAAAAGTCTTTCAGAAGGAGCAAAGAGTGGAATAATTTTATCAGCCGGACTTATCAGCGGAATAATTTTTCATACATTGCTTGTAATGATCGGAGTTGCGGCATTAATTCAAAGTTCACCGTTAGCCTTAAATTTATTAAAATATTTCGGAGCAACTTATTTGTTATTTCTTGCCTTCAATGCTTTTCGATCTTCCGGCGAAATGAAATTATCTCGTGCTGATTCAAAAAAATCCTTCATTGCATTATATCGTCGCGGCGTATTGATGAATTTATTAAATCCAAAAGTTTTGTTATTCTTTCTTGCATTCTTACCACAATTTGTAAATCTCTCAGACACTTCAGCGAGCTTTCAAATCGCCGTGTTAGGCTTGACATTCGCCATACAAGGATTTATAATTTTTTCGTTAATTGCGATTTGCGCCGGAAGGCTTCGCAAGTTCATAATTAAAAATAAAAATTTAGGTAAAATTTTTGGAACGATTGAGGGATCAGTTTTGACTTTGATCGCACTTGCTTTAATTTTTACCTAATTATTGAAGGTGTTTATAAATGATCGATTCCTCAACGCCGTTAGTTTCAGTTGCTTGTATGGCTTACAATCACGAAAAATATATAAAAAACACTTTAGACGGTTTTGTTATGCAGGAAACAAATTTTCCATTTGAAGTTATCATTAATGATGATGCTTCAACTGATGGAACTGCTGATATTATTCGTGAGTATGAAGCAAAATATCCTCACATAATAAAAGCAATTTATCAGACGGAAAATCAATACAGTCAAAAGAATTGGCCTTATCGAAATATAATTTTCCCTAAGACTAAAGGTAAATATATTGCATTTTGTGAAGGCGATGATTTTTGGACTCATAAGCATAAACTTCAAAAGCAGGCTGATTATATGGAAAGTCATCCAGAATGTCCTTGTGTTTTTCACGCTGTTAATGTTATGGTTAAAGAGAAAATCGCTAGAATTAACACAAAAGGCAATGTTGAAAGAGATTTTACTGCTAATGATGTAATTCGCAATGGCGGTGATTTTATACCATCACCGGCAATATTTTATAAGCGTGAACTTTATGATCATTGGCCTAAATTTAGAGAAGTAGCAAATACCGGCGATTATCCTCTACAAATTTGGCTTGCTTTGAATGGAAATGTTCACTATCTGCCGGAAGTAATGGCAACTTACAGATTTATGAGTGAAGGTTCCTGGTCTCAAAAGGTAATGACTGATCCGAAGTTTTTAAGTAACCATTGTTTTGCTGCGATCAAATGGCTGACTCAACTCAATATTGATACGCAAGGTAAATATCACGTTGCAATCTCTTACGAAGTTTTTAAAAATATGCGTTTAATGGTAAGTCGAAATGTTTTGCCAAAAGATCACCCGATTTATAAACTTTGTATGGCAACAGAAAGAATGTTAGCTGAAAGCAGCGATCGAATAATAGGTGAAGTTGTCAACAAATTCAAAATCAATGATGTTAAAGTAAATACTTTAAATAAGTAAATAATTTTTTGAGGAAGATTTAATTTGTCTAAAAATATTTTGGTTACTCAATCGTCAATGCCGCCGCTTGATGAATATGTTGATCTCATTAAAGATATTTGGCAAAGTCGCTGGCTGACGAATATGGGGAAATTTCACAAGGAATTTCAAGCACAGTTAAAAGAATATTTCAACGCTGAAAATGTCGAGTTGTTCACTAACGGACATATGGCTTTAGAATTAGCTTTGCAGGCAATGAATTTTCAACGCGGCAGGACTGAAGTTATAACTACGCCATTTACATTTGCTTCAACGACTCACGCAATAGTCAGAAATAATTTAACGCCGGTTTTTTGTGATATAAATTCTAATGATTATACGATCGACGTTAATAAAATTGAATCGCTGATAACTGATCGAACTTGTGCAATTATGCCTGTTCACGTTTATGGAAATGTCTGCAACGTTGAAGAGATCGATCGCCTAGCAAAGAAATATGACTTAAAGGTTATTTATGATGCGGCTCATACTTTTGGCGTTAAATATAAAGGCGTTTCGACTGCGAATTTTGGCGATGTCTCTTGTTTCAGTTTTCACGCAACGAAAGTTTTTCATACGATTGAAGGCGGAGCAGCTTTTTTCAAAAATGAAAATCTCGGTCGCAAATTATATCACCTTAAAAATTTTGGTATTACCGGGCCGGAAACGGTTGACGGTATCGGCGCAAATGCTAAAATGAATGAATTTTGCGCAGCAATGGGAATTTGTAACCTTCGTCACGTTGATGAAGAAATTGCAAAGCGTAAAATCGTTTATGATCGTTACATTGAAAATTTATCTGACGTTGACGGCTTGAAATTGAACAAGTTTACTAATGACATTAAGCCGAATTATGCTTATTTTCCAGTCGTCTTTGATGAAAAAGTCTTCGGTGCATCACGAAATGAAATTTTCGATCGACTTGCTGAAAATCAGATCAAAGTCAGAAAATATTTTTATCCGTTGACAAATTCATTTGAATGTTTTCATGGAATGTTTGACGTATCAAAAACGCCGGTTGCACTGCACATTAGCAATCGAGTTTTGACTTTGCCGCTTTATGGTGAGCTTGCACTTGATGACGTTGATAGAATTTGTGAAATTATTTTGAATTGCAGAGGTAAATAATATGACTGAATGCGAAAGAATTATTAGTGACGGACTTATTCCAGAAAGTTTTTTGCGTGAAGAAATCCGAAATGATTTTTTAGTTGACGTTAATAGAAAAAAATTGTGGATGATTTTGCTTGATCTTTTGTTGCAAGTTGATCGCGTCTGCAAAAAGCATAACATTCAATATTTCTTAGACGGCGGCACTTTGCTTGGTGCAATTCGTCATAAAGGTTTTATTCCTTGGGACGATGATCTGGACATTATGATGCTTCGTCCTGAATATGAAAAATTTTTGACGTTGAAAGATGAATTTCAAGAGCCTTATTTTCTGCAGACACCTTACACTGATCCAGGTTATTACGGTTCATTTGCAAAATTGAGAAATTCAAATACTACTGGGATGAGTTTAAGATTTGCGTATCAACATTTCAATTTTGGCATTACGTTAGATATTTTTGCCTACGACAATAACGATGATAGCGCAGAAAGCCGCAAGAGATATGAAACGTTGAATAATTTGCATATTCAAAATTCTACTGCTATGAAAAAAAGTAATCTTCATTTAAGTGAACGTGATAAACAACGAGTTAGAGAACTTAATGACGCTGATCCTTTAAAACGCTATGAAGAAATACAAAAATTATGTCGTACGTTTGAAAATCAAAATACAAAATACGTTTCAGATTTGATGGCTACTGCATATGGTTTTGATAGAGATTTATTTTTTAAAGAAGATTTTTCAAAAGCGATCGAATGGGAATTTGAAGGTTTTAAATTTCCGGTGCCGATCGGATATGATCGTATGTTAAAAATTCTTTACGGCGATTATATGGAATTTCCGCCGATTGAAGAACGTGGCAAAGCTGCAAGACATGACGATGTATTTGTTGATCCTGATAATAGTTATAAAAATTACGAACGATTTTTAAAATTCTTAGCTGATTATGAAAATTCTTGATTTATGAGGACGTGACGGCAATGAAACTTGGAATTATGCAGCCGTATTTTTTCCCGTATATAGGATATTGGCAGTTGATGAATGCTGTTGATAAATATGTTGTTTATGATGATGTTAATTTTATAAAAGGCGGCTGGATAAATCGAAATAGAATTTTGATTAATGGAAAACCAGCATTTTTTAATTTGCCACTGTCCGGCTCCAGTCCAAATAAATTGATCAATGAAATTTATGTAGATCAAAATGTCCTCAAAAAGCGTAAAATGTTAAATACTATTGAACTTGCATATAAAAAAGCACCACAATTTAACATTGTAATGCCGATCATTGAGGAAATTATTAATTTCAACGCTGAAAAAATTTCTTCGTTTATTCTCAATTCGTTTAAAATTATTAATAAATATCTTGGTATTGAAACAGAATTAATTTTGTCTTCTGAGATCGATAAAAATAATTCTCTACGAGGTCAAGATAAAGTAATTTCGATTTGTAAAATTTTCAATGCAACTGAATATTATAATCCTATAGGCGGAACAGATTTATATTCATATGAAGATTTTCATTCAAAAGGTATCGAATTAAAATTTTTGAAGACTAACGAAATTAAATATCAGCAATTCAAAAATGAATTTCAGCCGAACTTATCAATTATTGACGTTATGATGTTTTGTAGTGTTGAACAAATTCAAGGATTTTTAATGGATTATCAATTAATTTGAGCAGAGGCGATTAATTTGTTTGAGATTGGCGGATACATTGAGCTTGATCACTATCGCGGTGAAATGCTACATAAAGATGGTATTTTATTAAATTGTGGTCGATCTTGTTTGAAATATCTAATTAAAGCTCGTGGAATTAAAAAAATTTATTTGCCTTATTTTTGTTGCGATTCTGTAATTGAGGCTTGTCAACAAGAGAATTTAGAAATAAATTACTTTCATATTGATGAAAATTTTATTCCTAAAGATATTGAATTGAACTCTGATGAATGGCTTTACATTGTTGATTATTATGGACAACTTGATAGATCGACGATTGAAAATTTATATCAGAAATATGAAAGAATAATCATTGATGAGGCACAAAATTATTTTGCAGAGCCGGTTGAAGGTATTGATACGCTATATACTTGTAGAAAATTTTTCGGTGTGGCTGATGGTGCAATTCTCTATACAAATGTTAAACTCAATGAAGATTTACCGATCGATGAATCTTTCAAGCGAATGAATTTTTTACTTGGACGATTTGAAAGAACAGCTTCAGAATTTTACAGTGCATTTGTTTACAATAATGATATTTTTATTAATGAGCCCATCAAACTAATGTCCAAACTCACAAAAAATTTACTTCACGCTTTGGATTATGAATTTATTTGTGAACGTCGTACTAAAAATTTTGAACGATTGCACAAGGCTTTTAACGTCGTTAATAAGCTTAATTTGAAAGTTCCTAAAGGTGCGTTTGCTTATCCGTTGATGATTGAAAACGGTGCTGAGTTGCGAAAAATTTTAATTCAGGAAAAAATTTACGTTCCGAAGTTATGGCCTAATGTTACAAATATTGAATACGAATCAAAATTAGCTAGTGATATTTTGCCTTTGCCGGTTGATCAACGTTATGGACTCGACGAAATGAATTATTTGATCAAAGAGATAAATAATATCTGGAGATGAAAAAATTTAATGATTATACAAAATGGTTGTGCGACGTTGAGAGCGATCGAAGAAAAAGATTTCGATCTGCTTTTTTATTTGATTAATGCGCCGGAGATTGAAAATAAAACCGGCGGCTGGCATTTGCCGATAAATTCAATTCAGCAGAAAGAATTTATTTCAAAATATCGTAATAGTGATAGTGATATTAGATTGATGATCGAACTTTCAAACGGCAAGACGATCGGAATGATTTCACTTACTAATATTGATTGGAAAAATCGAACAGCTGACATTGGTTATAAAATTAGTGCGGCTTTTGAAGATAGAATTAAAGGCGATATGAAGGACGCGATCAACGGATTATTAAAATACGCTTTCTTTGAACTCGGTTTGAATTGTATTATCTCAACGATTTTAGAAGATAATATTTTTTCTCTGAAGTTAGCAAAAAAAATGCACTTCACTCAAGAAGGCATTCTGCGTCAACGAATTTATAAGCAAGGCAAATTCAAAGATTTAATTATCCTGTCGATGCTTAAGTCTGAATATGAGGCGTTGAATTGCAATGACTAGACAAGAAATAATTCAAGAAGTGATCAACACTTCATTAAACGATTCAACAAAGATTTTGAAGTTAGCAAGAAAATTTTCAAAGCTGCCGATCGATTCAACGGAAAATTTTTTGAAAATCGCTGTGCTTGGTCAATACAGTATTCAACATTTCGTAATGGTTTTGAAGTTACTTTTAAATGTTCGTGGAATTTCTGCGCAGATTTACGATGGTGAATACAACGG
>JAFUZV010000177.1 GCA_017476425.1 Selenomonadaceae bacterium | reverse complement strand
TTACGTGACATACTTTGTTTAATATTATTGATAGCCAGTAACTTCCTGAAGTCATAGGAAGAATATTGAGAGCCGCGATCGGAATGAAAGATGAGATTATCAGATGGTTTTTGACGATTTATCGCCATTTTAAGAGCCTCACAAACAAGTTTAGAATCAATTCTATTAGAAAATGAATAACCAACAATCTTTTTAGTGCATAAATCCTTGACAATGGCAAGATAAAGCCAGCCTTGAGCAGTTTTAATGTAAGTAATGTCACCGACCCAAATCATATTTGGAATAGGAGGATTATAGAAGAATTTCTGTCCATTTGGATTATATCAAAATCTTTATGATTCTAATATCTTAATTTTACTTTATTATAACAGCGTGGCTATTATTTTTATTTGCAGAGTTAGGATCGAGACCAGCATTTTTGAGCCAAGTACGAAGTGAATCAGTGGAAACTCCAAGTTCCTTTGAAACTTCTTTGATCGGCATATGTTGGTCAACAATCATGCAAATTGCGCCTTGTTTAAAGGCATTGTCGTAGCGAATACGCCTATTTGATTTTGATTTTTGTTTTTCCATTTTATCTACCTCTTTCTCTTATTTTATCACTTATTTATTGTCCGTCAAAACGAGAAAGCAGGCAGAAGATTTATGTTGTTGACAACTCCGCACGGATCGGCGGATTCCTAATTCATCGAGCACCGCCTTGCAATGTAGTTTGCTAAGATTGCCGGTCTTACACGCTCTCCAAAGGCGTTATTTTTAGTTAATCGCGCTCTCTACTTTGTTTTAGTTGTTTAGCTATATAAAGCCTCTATCGCTTAACCAACTAAAAGTTTCCCATATGTCCTACGGTAGTTTTTTCATTTTTTTTATGCACTTCGCTTTATCTTAAGTGCTTTTGTCAAAATGTTTTTTGCTGCATTCTCATCTCGATCGTGCTATGCTCCACATTTTGGACATTTCCAACTTCTCACTTATTGCCTGCTTTCTTGTTTTGTCGGACAAATTATATATGATAAAATTCGAGAAAGAGGAAATGGATAAACAAAAAGTAAAAATAAATGGGCGTATTCGCTACGACAACGCCTTTAAACAAGACGCAATAAGCATAAGCACCACTTTCAAGAAAATTAAACATTTTTGTATATTCATCAACAAATCTGATAATTTTTTCTTTTGCTGAATTTGCTTGAATCTTAATATTTTTTTCTTCTTCTTCAAATGACTTCATCAAGTAATTTATGATCTCGTGGATCAATTTCTCTTTTGTGTCGACGATCTTATATAATGAAGTCTTGCTGATATGCAGTCGCTTTGTTAAATCTTCCATTGTGAACCTTAAAGCGTGGATTTTCATTTCTTCAAGAGCCGCTAAAATTACTTTTTCATTCATAGATTTTGCCTTTCAATGCTCAAAATTTATTTTTCAGTATCATTAGCTTAAAATAAAAAAGTATTTATGTCAAAATCGAATCAAGACATTTTTAAAAAAATTTCCGCATTCCGAATTACGCATTCCGAATTAATTATATTGCGTTTTAAATGTTGCTATGGTATCATAAAAATATTTAATAGAAAGCGAAGTGATTATGTGAAAAATTTCATAGGAGCGAAAAATATTCTTGAGAAGAAGAAAAAATATATTATGCCGTGTCTCGGTCATTTTTACAAAGAGCCGCCGCAATTCGTCAAAGGTGATATGCAATATCTTTATGATGTCGACGGAAAAAAATATCTTGACTGCTACGCCGGAGTCAGTGTTATAAACTGCGGACATTGCAATCAAGAAATTATTTCAAAGATGATAGATCAGATTCAAAATCTTCAACACGTCTGCAATATTTATTTGACTGAAAACTTTGTTAATCTTGCTGAAAAACTTGCTGAGGTTACGCCCGGTGATCTTCAAAAATCATTTTTCTGTTCAACTGGCACTGAAGCTAATGAAGGTGCTTTATTGCTTGCGTCGATCTATACAAAAAGCAGTGAATTTATCGCCTTGCAAAGCGGTCTTCACGGACGTACAAAATTAACAATGAGTTTAACCGGGATCGGAATGTGGAGAACTGATCCTAATCCTGTCGGCGGAATAAATTTTGCGCCGAATCCTTATTGTTATCGTTGTCCGTTAGGAAAAAAATATCCTGAATGTGATCTTGAATGTGCAAACAAAATCGAAGAGATTATTAAAACTGCGACGAGTGGAAAACCTGCGGCGTTGATCGCAGAATCAATTCAAGGTAATGCAGGAATTGTTGTTCCGCCGAAAAATTATTTTAAACGTGTCAAGGAAATTTTGGAGAAGTATAACGCTTTACTGATCATTGATGAAGTACAAACAGGATTTGCACGATCCGGAAAAATGTTTGCTATTGAAAATTTTGATGTCGTGCCGGATATTATGAGCATTGCTAAAGCATTAGGAAATGGACAACCGATCAGTGCATTCATATCGACGGCTAAAATTGCTGATACTTACACAAGACCCGGAGCCTCAACACTCGGAGGCAATCCTGTTTCAAGTGTTGCAGGTTTAGCCGTGCTTGATTATATTGAAAATCATAATTTGATGAAAAATGCTTATGAACGCGGCGAGCAACTCAAAAATGGTTTAAAGGAACTTGCAAAGCGTCATAAAATTATAGGTGATGTTCGAGGTTTAGGATTAATGATCGGTGCAGAGTTCATTCACACTGATAAATCACCGGCGTTTAACGAACTTGATCAAGTGCTGGAACAATTAAAAGATCGTGGATTCATTATCGGTAAAAATGGTGTCGGTCGTAATGTAATGGCATTTCAACCGCCGCTTGTTATCACTGAAAATAATGTTAATGAAATTCTTAACGCAATCGATCTCGTTTTAACTGAAAATAATTTTTGATGAACTAATTGCCACCGGGTAATTAGATAATGCATCTGCTTTTCACCGTTAGGTCTTTGAAGGTGAAGAGTTGATGCAATTTTTTTTGGAGTGATTTATTTTGAATAGTTGGATTTATTTATTTCTTGCAGGACTTTTTGAAATTTCTTGGGCGATAAGTTTAAAATTTACCGAAGGCTTTTCAAAAATTTTTCCAAGTGTTTTAACAGTGATCGGAATGATCGCCAGCTTTGCATTCTTATCGATCGCTTTAAAAAAATTACCGTTGTCGATCGCTTATGCAATTTGGACTGGAATAGGAATCGCCGGAACTTCAGTTTTAGGCGTGATAATTTTCAACGAGACAATTTCAATCACAAAAATATTTTTCATTGGCTTGATCGTCGTCGGGATTTTAGGTCTTCGCTTGACGAATTAAAATATTTTTAAAAAATAATTGAGAAAAATTTTCAAAAGCTATTGACAATCATTTTCATTTTTGTTATATTTACTTCAGCTTTCGTTAAGCTCTCCTAAAATATAATACACATACGCTAATAAGATGGTTCGTGCTGCTCACACGAGCCATTTTTATTTAAAAAAATTTTTTTATCTATTGACTTTGATAATCAGAAATATTATCATTGCAAGTAAATTGATAATCATTATTGAAAATTTTTGATGAGGTGATAAAATGAATTTAGCTGAAGCAACAACTGGAACAAGCGTCAGAATTGATTCAGTTGGCGAATCGAAATTAAAAAATCGCTTAATGACTATGGGATTAATTCCAGGTACACGTGTTGAAATTCTTCGTAGTGCACCTATGGGTGATCCTATTGCAATTCGTCTTCGTTCTTATAATCTTGCAATGCGTAAAGATGATGCGTTGCAAATTCAAGTCTCGCAGATCAATTAAAAAATTTTTTTCTTCAATGTAAAAGTTACAGGTGAATTTATGATTAAGAATTGGGAAGATTTAACGATAGCTGATAATTTTATTTTTGCTAAAGTTTTAGAAACTGATCCGGCGTGTTGTAAGCGTCTGCTTGAAATGATACTCGGATTTGAAATTGATTCGATTGCATATCCTGAACGCGAAAAGACGATTGAAACTCGACTTGAAAGCAAAGGCATTAGACTTGATGTCTATGTTAAAACTGCTGACGGTCAAAAAATTTTCGATGTTGAAATTCAAACGACGAACAATGATAATCTTGCAAAGCGTATGAGATATTATCAAGCGTTGATTGATAATGATGCGTTAGATAAAGGAAAATATTATAGTGATCTTGCAACGACTTATGTAATTTTTATTTGTACGTTTGATTATTTCAAACAAGGACGACACATTTATACATTTCGCAACCGTTGTGAACAAGATAATTCGTTGTTGCTTGGTGATGAGTCAACAAAAATTTTTCTCAATACAAACGGCACAATGAATGACGTTGATCAAAATTTGCTGGATTTCTTGAATTATATCGTTGGTGTAACGTCAAGCAATCCATTTGTCAAAGAACTTGATGATAAAGTTCAAATGATCAAGCAAAATAAGCAGTGGAGGAATGATTATATGCGCTGGAAAGTAGAAATCGATCATCAAAAGCATCTTGCACGTGAAGAAGGTCGCGCAGAAGGTCGTGCTGAAGGTCGTGCTGAAGGTCGTGCTGAAGGTCGTGTTGAAGGTCGTGCTGAAGGTGAGCAACAAGGTAAATTCGAGATGGTGAAAAATCTTCTTAATGTCGGAACACCAATAGAATTTATTAAAAAAGCAACCGGCTGGTCTGAAGAAAAAATTCTTGAAATTGCTAGGATAAATTAATGTTTTAGGAATGATTATATGCGCTGGAAAGTAGAAATCGATCATCAAAAGCATCTTGCACGTGAAGAAGGTCTTGCAGAAGGACGTGCTGAAGGTCGTGCTGAAGGTCTTGCAGAAGGACGTGCTGAAGGTCGTGCTGAAGGTCGTGCTGAAGGTCGTGTTGAAGGTCGTGTTGAAGGTCGTGCTGAAGGTGAGCAACAAGGTAAATTCGAGATGGTGAAAAATCTTCTTTATGTCGGAACGCCAATAGAATTTATTAAAAAAGCAACCGGCTGGTCTGAAGAAAAAATTCTTGAAATTTCTAAGGTAAATTAAAAAATTTTTCAAATACATTATGAAAGAAGTGATTATTAAATGGCTGCATTAGCAGTTGCACTTACCGGCAATCCTAATACCGGTAAATCAACAATTTTCAATGAATTAACCGGTGCACATCAAAAAATCGGTAATTGGCCCGGTGTTACCGTTGATAAAAAAGTTGGTTACGTTAATTATAAAGGTCGTACAATTTCTGTTGTCGATTTACCCGGAACTTACAGCATTAACGCTCATTCTCAAGAAGAAATTGTTGTTAGTGATTATTTCAAAGAGAATAAGCCAGATATTGTTGTTAATATTGTTGATGCGTCGAACATTGCAAGAAATTTATTTTTAACGATCCAACTTATGGAAAATGGTATTCCGTTGATCATTAATCTTAATATGATGGACGAAGCTGAACGTCAAGGAATAAAGATCGATGAGAAGAAATTAGAACAGGCTTTCGGAATGCCGGTGACTAATACCGTTGGACGCAGTAATAAAAGTGTTAAGGTACTTTTAGACGTATTCACTGAAACACGTATGTCTGATTATCAACCTAGCGAACTTTTAAAAAATCATATCGCTAAAGTTAATCAACTCAAAGCAAGTAATATGTCCGCTGAAAAGATCGACGAAGAAATTATTTCGGCACGTTATGATCTAATTGATCAAATTATGTCTCAAGCCGTCGTAACTAAAAATATCGGCAATACTTTTTCTGATAAACTTGATTCTTATCTTGCAAATGGTTTTCAATCACTTATTATAATGCTTGCAATGTTTTATCTGTTGTTTCAAGTTACATTCAACTGGATCGGTCAACCGGCGGCGGATCTGTTAGGTGATTTTTTAACAGGTGACGTTGTTGACTGGGCTAAAGAGGCTATGGAATCTGCCGGCGTTGCTGATTGGATGCAGTCGCTTGTCGCTGATGGTATTCTTGCCGGTGTCGGTGCAGTTGTCGGTTTCGTTCCGCTGATCTTCACGCTATTTTTCTGCTTGAGTTTCCTCGACGGAACCGGTTATATGGCTAGAGTTGCATTTGTACTTGATCCGATTATGCGTCGTGCCGGTCTTAGTGGTAAAGGTATTATGCCGCTGATTATGGGCTTAGGTTGTGGAGTTCCGGCGATTATGGCGGCTCGTGGTATGGATACTAATAAAGATCGAATGATCTCCGTATTGATAACGCCATTTTTGACTTGTAATGCTAAAGTTCCTATTATGGCACTTTTTGCCGCAATGTTCTTTCCGGATAACGCCGCTAATATCGTCTTTTGTATGTATATTATAGGAATTGCAACAGCAATTATCGCCGCTAAAATTTTAAGTGTAACTGCATTTAAATCTGAGCCGTCAACATTCTTGCTTGAATTGCCACCTTATAGAATGCCTGCAATGAAAACTGTTTTACTTGAGACTTGGGATAAAGGTAAAGGTTATCTTGTTAAAGCCGGTACGATCATTTTCGCAATGACGGTTATGATCTGGTTCTTGAGCAGCTTTAATTCTGACGGTATGACTGAAGATATGGATCAAAGTTATCTTGCGTCGATCGGATCAGCCGCTTCAGTTCTCTTTGCACCACAAGGTTTTGATACTTGGGAAGCCGGTGCAGCGGTTGTTACCGGCGTTATGGCTAAAGAAGCTGTTGTCTCAACAATGGGCATTCTCTACGGTATCGGTGATGATGTTTCAACAGAAGTTGAAGATGCTGACGACACCGCCTCACAATTCTTAGCTACTTCAATGGCTACTGCTTTCACGCCGTTATCTGCACTTGCATTTATGGTTTTCACTCAACTTTATTCACCTTGTGTAACTGCATTAGGAACAGTTAAAAAAGAAACTCAATCTTGGAAATGGATGGCTTTCACATTCATTTATACTTGTGCAGTTGCCTGGATCGTTTCATTACTTGTTTATCAAGTTGGTAAAATTTTTGGATTTGAATAAAAATTTTTGATCGACATAAATAAAAAATCTCTACCTCGTTGAATTGAGTAGAGAATTTTTTTTTATAATCACCAATAGTTAAATGAATTGTTCATCATCCAGAATGAACTCAAAAAATTTTCAGCATTCTTTTGCTTGAGAAAATAAGCCGCTTCTTCTTTTGAAGAACACCTATAAATATTTCCATTAACGTCAACATCATAACCAGGTTGTTTAAAATGATTTTTAGGTTGAGATTCGTAATGCTCAAGTTCACCAAAATTTTTCGGCGGCTCTTCATAGGGCACAAGTTTATTTTTTTTCTCCGGTCTTCTGCGTCCACATTCAAGGCAAAAATCAAAAATATTTGTTGCACCACATTGACAAATCCACTCTTCACAAGTCCATTCATCATAATGATCTTGATTCATTTATCTTCACCTCATTTCAAAATTGAGGCAACAGCGATCGATCAAGCCTTATCATCAGTTGAAATTTTAGCGGCAAGATCGGAAATTTTTCCTGCAACAGCGTTTCTAATACCGTCAACGGCATTGCTTGCCTCATTCACTTTATCAGAAATATTTTGTTTGACTTCTGCAACTTTGTTTTCAGCAAATTTTTTTTCGTTGTCGATCGTATCAGAAATATTTTTCTTAACTTCGTCAACTTTATTGCTTGCCTCATTCACTTTGCCTGAAATATCCTGCTTGACTTCAGCAACTTTGTTTTCAGCTGAAGTTTTTTTGTTGTCGATTGTCTCCGAAATATTTTTTTTCGTTTCGTCGATTTTATTCTCAACTGCATTTTTCAATTCAGCAGCTTTAGTTGAAATATTTTCATTTCCCATTTTAAAACACTCCTCTTAAAATTTTTAATGATGGAACAAACGAATATGAGTCATCGCCATTGCAATATTGTACTTGTTGCAAGTTTCAATAACATTATCATCACGAATTGATCCGCCGGACTGCGCAACGAATTTAACGCCGGATTTATGAGCACGTTCAATATTATCACCGAATGGAAAGAAAGCATCTGATCCAAGTGCAACGCCGTCAAGTTTAGCGATCCAATCACGTTTAGCCTCGTCAGTGAATTTTTCCGGCTTGCGTGTAAAAACATTTTTCCAAGCATCACCGTCAAGAAGATCGCCGCTTTCGCTACCAACGTAAACATCAATAGCATTATCACGATCGGGACGTTTAATATCATCACGGAAAGGCAAATTTAAAACTTGTGGACTTTGTCTCAACCACCAAGTATCAGCTTTATTACCAGCTAATCTTGTGCAATGAACTCTTGATTGTTGACCGGCACCGATTCCGATCGCTTGACCGTCCTTAACGTAGCAGACTGAATTTGACTGCGTATATTTCAAAGTGATCAAAGCGATCAATAAATCACGTTTTGCAGAGTCAGAAATATTTTTGTTAACCGTCGGTATGTCATTAAGACAATCAGCAGTTATTTTTATATCATTCCTCTGCTGTTCAAAAGTTACGCCAAAAACTTCTTTATGTTCAAGTGAAGGCGGTTCAAAATTCGGATCAATTTTCAAGATCAAATATGATCCTTTACGTTTCGACTTCAAAATTTCAAGTGCCTCGTCAGTGTAAGACGGCGCAATAATTCCATCGCTGACTTCGTGCTTGAGATATTTAGCTGTTGCAGCGTCACATTCATCAGATAACGCCGAAAAATCACCGTAAGAACTCATTCGATCTGCGCCGCGAGCTCTGATATAAGCCGCTGCGATCTCAGAAAGATTTTCATCATCAACAAAATAAATTTTCTTCAACGTTTCATCAAGCGGAAGACCAACTGCGGCTCCTGCCGGTGAAACGTGTTTAAATGATGCTGCTGAGGCTAAGCCGGTTGCTTCTTTCATCTCACGGACGAGTTGCCACGAATTCAAAGCGTCAAGCAAATTGATATAGCCCGGTCGTCCATTCAAAACTTCAAAAGGCAATTTCTCAGCGAAAACTTTTGCAGGCTTCTGATTTGGATTGCAACCATATTTCAATTCTAATTCATTCATAAAAAATTTTCCTTTCAACAAGAAATTTTTTGATCATTATAGCATATTTTATTAACGTGTGATAAAGTATTGTCAAAAAATTTATTCAGAGGTGATTGTAAATCAATGGACGATAACATTTTATCAACAATGCTTGATCGAACGATTGAAATTATCGAAGAGCATAAGAAAAAATTTTTTGAGATATATCAATCGACGCAGACAGAAATTAATTCAACGCAAAAACAATTTGAAAGTCTGCAAGGTCAAACGATCGAATCAATGAACAGAATAGATTCATTGATGAAACAAGAGCAGATCGCTAAACAAAATTTCGCCTCTGTAAGTGCAAAGTCTAATGCAACTGAAGATGAATTGAAATCAAGTTATGACACCGTGCGAAAAATTCAAAATGCGATCGAATTTGAACAAAATAAATGGCGTGAACTTGGAAATTTAGGAATTAAATCAGAAAATCGTTTAAAGCGTTTACAATCTCAACTCAAACAAACAGAAGAATTATCTCTAGTCGTCGGATCAATGCTGCACTATCTAAGCACACGAATTAAAAATTTCGTTGAGCCGGAATATTATTTACAGCCGCAAGAAAAATCTCAACGAGCGCAGATAATTTTAGCGCAGGAACAGGAACGCCATAGAATGGCAAGAGAACTTCACGACAGCGCAGCGATCGGAATTGAAAATATTTTATCGCAAATTCAATCAGGATCAACGATCAATAATTTACAATCTCAACTGAATGAATGTTTAAATTCAATTCATCAGATAATGTTTAATCTTCGACCGCTGGCACTTGAAACGACTGGATTAACAGCGGCGATCCGTCAACTCGTTGCAAATTTTAATGAACGTGGAATTTTATTTGCAACATTAAGCATTGAAGGTAAAGAAATTTCATTGCCTCGTTACGTTGAAATGACAGCATTCAGAATTGTACAAGAAGCACTTCAAAACGTCGTGCAACATAGCGGCGTTAATTCTGCTAAAGTTCGTCTGCTATATTCACCTTCAGCTCTTGTAATGTTAATTGCTGATGAAGGTCGCGGCTTTGATCCCGATGAAAATCTCAAACGTCAAGAAGCAGTTTTGAAAAAAATTGATCTACGTAGTACTGAATATTACAAGGACAATGAGATCGCAAATTGTTATTATGGCGTGCTTTCAATGCAGGAACGTGCAAAGATCATAGGTGCTGAATTGAAAATTATTTCTGCTAAAGGTAAAGGTACTAAAGTTCATTGCAAAATTCCTTTCAAAAATTCTGATCTTGCTAATGCTGTTGAGAAAGAGAAAATCGACAAGGCGATCAGTCGTGCGACTAAACCGAAATGAATCAAAATTTGACATTGAAGTTTAACACGTGTATATTATATACATTAATAATTTAGGAGGCTGGGAAATGGCAAAAGCATTAATCATTGGTTGCGGTGGAGTTGCAACAGTTGCAATTCACAAATGCGTTCAAAATTTTGAGGTCTTTAATGAAATTTGTATTGCAAGCAGAACTAAATCGAAATGCGACGCTTTGAAAGAAAAACTTGACGGCAAAACTTCAACGAAAATTTCAACGGCGAAACTTGATGCTAACAACGTTGATGAGATCGTTGCACTGATCAAAAAATTTCAACCTGATGTTGTGATGAATCTTGCATTGCCTTATCAAGATTTAACGATTATGGAAGCATGCACTCAAACACAAGTTAATTATCTCGATACGGCTAATTATGAATCAGAAGAAAATCCTCAGTTTTCTTACAAGGAACAATGGGAATTTAATGACAAATTCAAAGCCGCAAATATCACCGGCTTGCTTGGAAGTGGTTTTGATCCAGGTGTTACCGGTGTCTTCTGTGCTTATGCTTTAAAGCATCATTTTGATACGATCGAAACGATTGATATTTTGGACTGCAATGGCGGCGATCATGGTTATCCTTTTGCGACGAATTTTAACCCGGAAATTAATATTCGTGAAGTTACTGCTCCAGGTATGTACTACGAAAATGGCAAATGGATCGAAACAAAATCAATGGAAATTAAACGCGTCTATAATTTTCCGGAA
This sequence comes from Selenomonadaceae bacterium, assembly GCA_017476425.1. Taxonomy (GTDB): domain Bacteria; phylum Bacillota; class Negativicutes; order Selenomonadales; family Selenomonadaceae; genus Quinella. The sequence goes on along the minus strand of JAFUZV010000177.1, from coordinate 4,107 downwards.
GTCGGTCAAAAAGATATGTATTTGATTCATCACGAAGAAATGGAATCGATCGCAAAAAATATTCCAGGTCTCAAGCGAATCAGATTTTTTATGACATTCGGTGAAAGTTATCTCCGTCATCTTCGTTGTCTTGAAAATGTCGGAATGACTTCTATTGAACCGATCAACTTTCAAGGTCACGAAATTATTCCGTTGCAATTTTTACAAGCCGTTTTGCCTGATCCTGCAAGTCTCGGACCTCGTACTAAAGGCAAAACTAATATCGGTTGCATTTTTCACGGTGTCAAAGATGGTAAGCCGAAAGATTATTATCTTTATAATGTCTGCGATCACGAGGCAAGTTATAAAGAAACAGGCTTGCAGGCGATCGCTTATACAACCGGCGTTCCGGCAATGATCGGCGCAATGATGTTAGTTACTAACAAATGGAATTTAAAAGGCGTTCATAATATTGAAGAGTTTGATCCTGATCCGTTTATGGAAGCACTTAATAAATTTGGTTTGCCGTGGCAAGAATCATTTAATCCGGATAAGGTAGAATAGGAGGATTAAAAATGTACGCAATAGCATTTGATCTCAAAATTGATGATCTTAAACGTGAATATGGTGAGCCTTATAACAAGGCTTATGATGAAGTTCGTCAAGAGTTAGAAGCACTTGGCTTTGAATGGACACAAGGCAGTGTTTACATTAATAGCGGAACAAAGAATAATTTGACAGTTGTATATAAGGCGATTAATAAACTCAGTAAAATTGATTGGTTTAAAAAAAGTGTTCGTGATATTAGAGCATTCAAAGTTGAAGATTGGTCTGATTTTACAGATGTTGTCAAAGGAAATATTTAATTTTATTCCAACGCCGTCGTATGTGATATTTGAATCGCTGCTGAAAAAAAATTTACAAATCCTTTCAACTTTGCAAGATGAAACGAGTGTAAAAATTTTGCTAGCACAGAAATGCTTTTCAATGTTTTACTTCTATCCATTGATTGAAAAATATTTGAGTGGTACGGCGGCATCCGGACTTTTTGAGGCTAAATTAGCTAAAGAATTTTTTCACGGAGAAAATCACGTCTTCGCACCGGCTTATAAATCTGAAGAGATCGAAGAGATCGCCGCAATATGTGAACACGTTATTTTTAATTCATTTCGTCAAGTTGAAAAATTTGCCGGTATCGTTAAAAAAAATTCTCATCAAGTCGGCTTGAGAATTAATCCGGAGCATTCGACACAAACTCACGCAATTTATGATCCTTGTTCACCAACTTCAAGGCTTGGCGTTCGATTTAATGAATTTGAAAAGATCGTTGAAACTCAACCTGAACTTTTGAAAATGATCGACGGCTTGCATATGCACACACTTTGCGAACAAAATTCTGATGCACTTGATGAAACTGTTGACGTACTTATAAAAAAATTTGACCGTCAGCTGAGAAATATTTCGTGGATAAATCTCGGCGGCGGTCATCTTATAACAAAAAATGATTATGATATTGATCGACTCAAGCGAATTATCAAAAAACTTCAAAACAATTACGATCTGAAAATTTATCTTGAACCTGGTGAGGCGATCGCTCTCAACGCCGGATTTTTAGTCGCAACCGTTTTAGAAATTCATCAACCGATCAACGGCATTAGCAATGTAATTATCGACGCAAGCGCAGCTTGTCATATGCCGGACGTTTTAGAAATGCCTTATCGCCCGGCAGTTGTCGGCGATATTCCGAACGGCAAATTTAAATATCGACTCGGATCAATGACTTGTTTAGCCGGTGATGTGATCGGCGAATATTCATTTGATAAGCCGCTGAATGAAGGCGATAAAATTATTTTTGAAGATATGGCGATTTATACAATGGTCAAGAATAATACTTTTAATGGTATGCCGTTACCTTCAATCATTGCCGTTGATGAGAATAATAATTTTAAAATCGTTCGTGAGTTCAGCTATGAGGATTTTAAAAATCGTCTTTCGTGAAATAAATTAAAAATCCGTTTTTGATCTATCTATTGATCTTAACGGAATTTTTTTATATCTTCAATAATAATTTTTATTTCTTTCTTAAGGTGAATTTCTAATACTTGACAATAAGACATTTAAGCATTACGATAGACAAAATTTTTACTATTTTGGAGGAATTAAGTTTGAATACTAATGAAGTAGTCAAAAAAATTTGCAAGGCGGCAAGCGATAAGAAGGCAAAAGATATTATTTCAATGAAGATGATCGATCTTATGCCTTCAACAGATTATTTTGTGATCTGTTCTGCGGCAACTGCAACTCAAGTTAGAGCGATCGCTGATAACATTGAAGAGGAACTTGAAAAATCTGAAGTGTATTTTGATCACAAAGAAGGCTACCGTGAAGGTGAATGGGTTTTGCTTGACTATGGTGATGTTGTTGCACACGTTTTTAGAGATGAAAATCGTGAATATTACGATCTTGAAAAACTTTGGAGTGATGCAGAGATCACGAAATTTGAGGATTAAATTATGAGCTTTGAAGATAAACCAAAAAGAAAATTTCCGATTGTTTTAAGATATGACGCTGATGAAGAGAAAATTAAGCGTGAACAAAAATTATTAGAGAGAGAATCAGAATCAAGATCGAAGGCAAGAAAAAATTTCTCGTCGACGCACTCAAAATCATCAACAGAAAAAAATTCTGATCGAACGCCTAAACCTATGACGGTTGCAAAATTGAAAGTCGTCAGAACTTCGGAACTTGGAGCATTTCTCGACGCAGGAACCGGCAACACTTCAGATGATATTTTACTTCACAAATTACAACAGACGGCTGAAGTTAATGTTGGTGATGAAGTTAATGTATTTTTGTATCTTGATCCGAAGAAACGATTAACGGCAAGTATGAGAGTGCCGAAATTGCAAGAAGGTCAAATTTCACGAGTGAAGGTTATCAACACGAGTAACGACGGTGCATTTTTAGATGTTGGTGCTGAACGTGGAATATTTATGCCGTTTCGTGAAATGCGTGGACGATTGAAGATCGGCGATTATGTTTGGGCTAAACTTTACACTGATAAAACCGGTCGGCTTGCAATGACTATGAATGTTTCTGATGAAATGAGACGTGCATCAAAACCGGCAGCAACTGATCTCAAGCGTGGCGATATGATCACTGGAACGATTTTTAATATCATTGACGCAGGTGCATTTTTGATCAGCGACGATAGAAATATTTTATTCATTGCTAAGAGTGAAATGACTCGTGAATTAAAATTCGGCGAAGAATTAACCGTTAGAGTAACATTTATCAGAGAAGATGGCAAAGTTGATGGATCAATGCGTTTACAAAAGGAAAATGCTTTGATCGTCGATGCAGAAAATATTTTGAAATTTATGCAGGCTAACGGCGGAAGAATCAGCGAAAAATTATCGCCTGATCTCATTCGTCAACGTTTTAATATCAGCAAGGCGGCTTTTAAGCGTGCACTCGGTCATTTATTCAAAGAAGAGAAAATTAAACGTGATGGATTAGATTTTAAGGTGGCAAAATGATGAGACTGATAAAAATTTTTTCGATAATAATTTTTGCATTAACATTGATCTCAACGAAAACATTTGCAGCAATGCCGGATATTTCAGCCGGTGAAACAAGATTTGATATTTTTAATGGCTGTTATATCTTAAAAAATAATGTCAAGGTAATTCATCAAGGTCGAACTATGACGGCGAATCAAGCTACCGTTAAAGTTGCTGATCAAAAAGTTTGGGCAAGTGGCAATGTTACTCTTGTTGATAACGAAATTAAATTTAATTGTGATAAAATTTTCGTTGAAGGTTTCAAAAAAAATGTTACAGTGATCGGCGGCGTTGACTTCTTTCAAGATAATGCTTTGAAGATAACCTGCGACGTTGGAAATTTTTCTTGGGATAATAAAATTGCTGACTTCTATGGACACGTCAAGATCAAAATTGATAAGTCGTCAAAAGTTAAACTAGACAAAAATTTAGAAGTCAATTTGAAGAAGATCAACGGAACTTATGATCACATTCAATATAATATCGTTGAGAAAAAATTAATTCTTCTCGATAAAAAATTTGATAGGATACCGGCGGCGGAATATCCGGAATCTGATCCGACTGA
>JAFUZV010000023.1 GCA_017476425.1 Selenomonadaceae bacterium | reverse complement strand
TTGGGAATGTGCTTGCGGCGAAGGTCATATTTCAAAAGTTTTAGAATCGCACGGCTATAAAGTTAAAAGTACTGATCTAATCTATCGTGGTTATGGCAAGCCTGAATCAGTAAATTTTTTAGAACAAAGTGTTGAAAATTTTGACGGCGACATTGTTACTAATCCGCCTTACAAATTCGCATTAGAATTTTGTCAAAAAGCACTTGAATATCTAAAACAAGGACGCAAATTAGCAATGTTTTTGAAATTACAATTCCTTGAAGGCAAGGCACGCAAAAAATTTTTCTCACAACACCCACCAAAAACAATTTATGTCAGTTCATCAAGATTAGTTTGCGCCAAAAATGGTGATTTTTATAGATATGCTCGTAGCAATGCGATCGCTTATGCTTGGTTTGTCTGGGAAAAAGGTCATAAAACTGATCCCGTTGTCAAATGGATAAACTAAAGGAGTGAAATTTATGATTAGAAACATTTATAGAACACTTACTCCGTTGGGATGGTTTTTATTTTTCACATTAATTATTGCGCCACTTATGATTGGTATGAGTTGGGGCCTATTGTGAAAATACAGCATTAATCAAAATTCAGTCAAAAACAAATGGTATGGAGCATAGCACAAATTACGAACAGCTTCATAAAGCCGATTTGTTAAATAATAAAAGAAAGGTTGATTTTAAATGACAAAATCAGAATTAATTCAAAGTATCAAAAGTGAGACCGACTTTCCGGCAAGCCAGATTGCAAAGATTATTGACAGTGCGATCGACATAATCAAGAAAACAGCTGCTGAAGGTAACGGCGTTAGAATTGCAGATTTTGGCACTTTTGCTGTTAGAAATCGTGCAGAGCGCAAAGGTCGCAATCCGCAGACTGGTGAAGCTATCAAGATTGCCGCGCATAAAGCTCCTTACTTTAAAGCCGGTAAATCATTTAGAGAAACCGTAAATAAATAATCTTAAGTTACAAAGTTGACAGGATCGCTGAGTGTGACAGGCTCAGCGATTGTGATGAGCTTTGTGGCTCAAATAAAGTTTGAAGGGGTGATTTTAATTGTCAATTAAAATTGATGATAGGACTTACGAAAGTGCAAAAAAGTTTTGGCTTTGGAAGCAGTTTGGCGATGATTTTATGAAGCACCAGAAATTGCCAACATTCAATGAAGGCAGAAAAGCTCTAAATGAAACTACGCTCGCAATGATTCTTATTGAATCAGCATTTAGAGTTAAAGAGGAAAAATTGCCATACGTAGACGTTAAAAAGGTTTTAAACGCAATTCCAGAAATATTGGAAATAGCAGAAAGAGGTGATTTCATTGAAAGTTATTAAACGCAATGGCGATGTAGTGCCATATGATTATAACCGAATTTTTAATGCAATAGCAGCGGCACGAGACAACGTTAATCCTAATGTCAGAGATGACAAAATTAAACAAATAGCAGACGCAGTTGAAAATGCTATTGAAAAATTTGAAAAAATCAGCGTTGAAGAAATTCAAGACATCGTAGAACTTAAACTAATGGATTTCGGTCTTAATGAAGTAGCAAGACGTTATGTACTTTACAGACAAAGACATTCAATTCAACGTGAAGCAGGATCACATTTAATGAACACGTACAAAGATATTTTCTTTGCAGATTCAAAAGATATAGACCTCAAGCGCGACAATGCAAACATTAACACTGACGCACCAATGGGTATTATGTTGAAACTCGGTGCAGAAGGCGCAAAGTATTTCGTTGATAATTATGTTTTGCCGGAAGAATTTGCAGAAGCTGACCGTGAGAATTACATTCATATTCACGATAAAGATTTTTCGTTGATCACTTTTAACTGCTGCCAGATCGATCTTTTAAAGTTATTTCGTGGAGGATTTTCAACCGGTCACGGCTTTTTACGTGAGCCTAATTCAATCCGATCTTATGCATCTCTTGCTTGTATTGCGATTCAAAGCAATCAAAATGATATGTTCGGTGGACAATCGATCAATCTTTTGACTATGCTATGGCTGAAGGCGTTAAAAAATCTTTCAAAAAGGCGATATTGCGTGAATCTGAAAAAGCCTGTGTTTATTCAAATATTTTTCCTAGTGAAATTGTCAACGATAATTTAAAAAAGATAATCGAAAAACAGCCGTGTAGTTTAGGTAATCCGGCGACAATAGACACACTTGCTAATATTTTTCAAAATCGATATTTAGCTAAACAAATTTATGATGAAGCGTGTCACGAAGTTAGAGAAGAAACACATCAAGCTATGGAAGCATTGATTCACAATTTCAACACATTGCATTCAAGAGCTGGAGCGCAGGTAGAGTGCCTGTGTGCATAGAGATGTGCACTTAGAATAAGGCAAAATCGGCAGAGACTAAGGACGTGAATAACGATGAGTAAAAATTATGATACAGAGAATATCATTGCTCGCTACCAAGAAATGCCCGTAAGTATTAATCAGATTGCAGAAGAGTTTAATCTTTGTAGCGTTACTATATCAAAAATTTTGAGAAACTCAAATATCAAACTTTGGACAAGACAAGATTTAAATGTCGGAAATTTGAAGGTCGATTTTTTCAAACAAATAGACACAGAAGCTAAAGCATATTTGCTAGGATTGTTTGCTGCCGATGGCTGCATTTACACCGCAAATTCTGGTAAATTATTCAGCATTCAACTTCAAACAGAAGACGCTTATATGATTGAATACGTCAAAGCTAAACTCAATGCTCCTAGAAATATTGTCGTCGATAAAAGAGATGGCAGCTATTCCATATCTGTTGTAAATGACGGTTTTGTAGATAATTTAGCCAAATATGGTGTCGTCACTGGTAAAGCTAACAGATTTTTACCTGACATCGCAGACCATCTTATGCACCATTACATTCGTGGATTATTTGATGGAGATGGCAGTATCATTATCAGAAAATCGCATTCTTACGGTCAAGCGATGAGGTATTGTGTAGTATTACTTGCTCATTCAAAACTGATTGTTCAATTACAAAATTATTTGGAACGCAGATTAGATTTATCACATTTGAGTTTAAACAATGATGGCAGCACTGCTCATAGCATTAGATATTCGAGACAGAAAGACATTATTGCCATTATAAATTATATGTACTCAAACGCACATTTATATCTGTTGCGAAAATTTCAAAAATGTAAACAAGCTATTTCATATCTAAGTTAATGCCGAGGTAATCGTCATTTTAATAGATGACGACACCGTAGAGCGTAGAGGTGAAACTGCTACAGCAGAATATAATCCTCCAAGAGTGCCTTACACCTTAACGTAAAGTCGAAGGTGAAAACGTACGCCAAACTGGATCAGAAGTGACTGGTCGATGAAAATGAGTGAAATCTCCAGAGGACAGGATAAAAAGCCTGTCGATAATAACAAATGACCCTTCAGTTCAATCAACTATGGTATGGACACATCACCAGGAGGTCGTCTTGTGATTCGTGAATTATTAAATGCTATCAACGCAGGTCTTGGAAATGGCGAAACACCAATATTCCCGATTAGCGTATTTCAGATCAAAAGCGGCATAAATTATAACGTCAATGATCCAAATTATGATTTATTCCGCTATGCTTGCAGAGTGAGTGCTAAACGTTTGTATCCTAATTTTGTTAATATTGACGCACCATACAATTTGCAATATTACAAAGAAGGTGATTACAACAGTGTTGTTGCGACTATGGGGTGTCGCACGAGAGTTATGAGTAATGTTAATGGTGCTGAAATTTCTGGCAGTCGCGGCAACTTCTCATTTGTAACAATCAATCTGCCTAAACTTGCGCTTGAAGCCGATGGCGATACTAATAAATTCTTTGAATTGTTCGATAAATACATTCAACTCAGCCACGATTATTTATTGCTACGTTTAAAGACGATTGAACAAAAGAAGGCTTACAATTTTCCATTCTTAATTGGTCAAGGCATTTGGCTCGATAGTGAGAAAATCAAGCCAAATGACAGCATAAAAGATGTATTGAAACACGCCAGCTATTCGATCGGATTCTGCGGACTTGCTGAATGTCTCGTAGCATTGATCGGAAAACATCACGGTGAAAGTGAAGAAGCACAACAACTTGGATTAAAAATTGTTGGTTATCTTCGCAAAAGAACTGATGAATACACTAGAGAAGAACAAATGAATTGGACAACGTTCGCTACACCGGCAGAATCGACGGCAGGAACATTTCAACGTGCTAATCAAAAGAAATTTGGTATTGTGCAAGGTGTTACTGATCGTGGATATATGACAAATTCAAATCACGTGCCAGTTTATTATCCTATCAGTGCATTTGATAAAATAAGAATTGAAGCTCCATATCACGCTCTCTGTAATGCCGGTCACATTGCATACATTGAAATGAATGGCGATCCGACAAAAAATCCTAACGCTTTTGAGTAAATTGTCAGAGCAATGCACGACGCTGATATGGGATACTTCAGTATTAATCACCCTGTTGATCGTGATCCAGTGCGGATATACAGGATTGATTGAAAATGTTTGCCCAAAATGTGGTAGACGTGAAATCGATGATGACATTAAATTTGAAAGGCTTAGACGAATCACCGGTTATCTCACTGGAGACTTGACAAGCTGGAACGACGCTAAACGTGCTGAAGAACGCGACAGAGTGAAACACGGATAATTGGAGACTAAGAGCAATGAACTTAAAAAATAATTAGTATCATTGCTCTTTATTTTAAAATGAAAGGATAAAAATGATGAAAATGAGAGAAATTAAATTTCGTGGAAAAGATGAGTTTAATAAATGGGTTTATGGTGGATATTACAAAAAGAAAGATGAAAAAGTTTACATTATTGAACGTATGACAATTTTCATTGAAGTTGATCCTAAAACGCTCGGACAATTTTCCGGCTTTTTTGATAAAGACAATAAAGAAATTTATGAAGGCGACATTATTCAATGGGATTATGTGCCTTATATCGTTGAATATCTTGAAGATGTTGGTGAATGAAATTTGTACAATGAATATGATAATTTAGACATTTTATCAAGCAAAAGTTGTCATATTGTCGGAAATATTCACGATGATCACAGGCTTTATTGGACACTTTGGGCTGATTTTTTGGAGGTATCAGAAAATGAAACGTCTCAATATAGACCTTGAAACTTACAGCAGTGTACCGATTGCAAAAGCCGGAGCATACAAATACATTCAAAGTCCTGATTTTGAAATATTGTTACTCGCTTATAGTGTAGATGGCGCACCTGTTGAGATAATTGATCTTGCACAAGGCGAGAAAATCCCTGAGTGGCTACACGAAGCGATTGAAAGTCCAGAATATATAAAATCAGCTTATAATGCGGCTTTTGAGTGGTATTGCTTATCGAAGTATTTCAAAGGCGGCGGACTTTTGCCGATTGAACAGTGGCGTGACACAATGCTGCACGGTCTGTACTGCGGATTTACTGCCGGACTGGACGCAACAGGTAAAGCACTTGGACTTTCTGAAGATAAACGCAAATTAACCACAGGTAAGGCGTTGATTCGATATTTCTGCATTCCTTGCAATCCAACTAAAGTAAATGGCGGACGAACAAGAAATTTACCTAAACACGATCCGGCAAAATGGGAATTGTTCAAAGAATATTGCATTGGTGACGTTGTAACTGAAATGGAGATTGAACGCAGATTGTCCAATTTTCCAGTTCCGAACGATATTGAGAAACAATGGCAAACAGTCCTCAGAATCAATTCACGAGGTGTGGCAGTTGATATGGAGCTTGTACACGGTGCTCTTGATATAGCAGCGGCAACGAATAATAAATTAATTGAAGAAGCGAAAAGTATCACACACAGGACTTGAAAATCCGAACAGCGTTTCACAACTGTCAAAGTGGCTTGAGGAAACAACAGACTTATCAATCTCTGATTTACGCAAAGACACCGTTGCAAGAATGCTGAATAATCATATGGTTGACGGTGACGCAGAAAGAATGCTGCAAATTCGTCAAGAACTCGGAAAAACCAGCACTAAGAAATATGACGCGATAGAAACCGCTGTATGTGATGACGGACGTTTGAGAGGACTTTTACAATTCTATGGCGCGAATCGAACAGGGCGATTTTCGGGACGTTTAGTGCAAGTGCAAAATCTTCCTCGAACTTACATTGGTATTAATTTATTGCCTCTTATTCGTGAAGCAGTCAAACGTCGTGAAGCCGATAAATTAAGATTATTGTTCGGCTCTATACCTGACACACTATCGCAACTGATAAGGACTGCATTTATCCCTGCTAATGGTCATAAATTAGTTGACGCTGATTTTTCAAGCATTGAGGCTAGAGTTGTAACGTGGCTTGCAGGTGAAGAATGGAAATTAGAAGTTTTCAGAAATGGCGGTGATGTTTATTGTGCGACAGCTTCAAATATGTTTGGTGTTCCAGTTGAAAAGCACGGCTCAAATTCTGAATTACGACAAAAAGGTAAGATCGCTGAATTAGCTTGTGGTTATGGCGGTGGAACAGGGGCATTAATTGCAATGGGCGCGTTAGATATGGGTATACCCGAAGAAGACTTGCAAGATATAGTTTCAAGATGGCGACAGGCAAATCAGCAGATAGTTAATTTGTGGTATAAAATTGAAAATGCTGCTGTAACAACAATTCAAACAGGACAACAGACAAACGTAAATGGTTTGATATTCACGAGAGAATTTGATCTTGAAAATGATTTAGATTTTATGACTATGACCTTGCCGAGCAAGCGTAAATTATATTATGCACGTCCTGGACTTGGCGAAAATCAGTGGGGCAAACCGTCAATCATATATTACGGCGTTGATCAAACCACAAAGCAATGGACTGAACTCGAAACATACGGAGCTAAGCTCGTTGAAAATGCAGTGCAAGCAATTTCTCGTGATTGTCTCACTCTAACGATTGAAAGACTTGAAGCTGCCGGTTATCCTATCGTATTCCACGTGCACGATGAAGTTGTTATCGATTGTGAAGTTAACAAAGCAGACCTTGATAATGTAATAAAGATTATGACAATGCCTATATCTTGGGCACAAGGACTTCCGATAAATGCAGATGGCTGGACAGGAGATTTCTTTAGAAAAGATTAGACTTCAATTTAATCAAAAACGTGATATTTATTTAATTTTATTAAACATCGAAAGATTTAATTTGTAATGATATGGTCTAGCTGAAACATCTTTTATTAAATATTTTTGAGGTATTTGCTTTAATTTTGCAGAAATTGTATTTTCGGATTTTTTCAAAACTGATTGTAATTCAAATGACGTTATGCCTATATCAGAAAAGATAGCTGCTTGCAACAATAAATCGCATAAATTATCAATTTTTGTATCAGATGATAACTTTAAAAATTCCGTATTATTTTTAAACAAATTATATTTTTGGTGCTTAGACTGCAATATTTTCATTGTATGTTCTATCGCGATTGATATAAGTTTAAGCGTACCTATTATAAACGGTGTCAAATCTCCCTTATTTATTTCTGAATTTGTTATTTTAAAGAGTTCATAATATTTATTTTTATCTATTTTAATCAATATTGAAAGCCGTAAGCCTATTGTAGGATCAAGATATTTTGATAAGTAATACGCTGTTATAAATCGAGACATACGACCATTGCCATCATAAAAAGGGTGTATATATCCAAATAAATAATGAAAAATCGCAATTCTTATCAACATTGGCAATTCTTCATCGTGCAATAGATTTAAAGATCGTTCCATATATTCAATAATTTTTTCTTCAGGATATAGTCCTTTATGAATAACTTTTTGACTTGCAGTTACAACCTCAACGCTGCCTTTTCGGAATATTTTTCCGTCCGGTAAATCTTCAATTTCATCTGCAATAAAATCATCATATAAATTGCGAATATCTGAAGGAGTTTCTAATTTTATCTCTTCAAATTGAAGTATTTTTAAATATTTATTTACTATGCCGCCGAGTCTTAAATTTTTACGTTTCTCTGTTGTTGACTTTAAAACACTTCTTATCTCTTTTTTAGTACTTTGAACACCTTCAATATCATTGCTGGATTTTATTTCTTCTACAAGGCAAGAATTAAGATATTGTTTAATTCCCACAAGTGGTATTTTTTGCAACAATTTTAAAAGTTTAACTGTATCTAAAGTTATTTTATCCTGAAAATATAAAATTTCTTCAGAAAAACAATAGAATAATTCATTTTCTGTACGACGGTTATATTCTCTAGTTTTTATTGAAAAATGTTTTGAAAATGGACAATTAAACCGTTCCAAATATTGATTTCTGTAAAGAAATTCATCTTTGCGATAGAGCTTGTATAAATTTTCGTACATTAGTCACACCCCAAAAACTGCTATTTTTGAGGTCTTGATTTTTTGAAACCTCAAAAATGTCTAAATTTGAGGTCTAGTATATCACAATTTTAAAAAACTTTCACGGTTGACAGAATTGTCGAGAGTGACAGTCTCGACAGTTGTGATGAGCCATGAAGCTCAAAAATTATGAGGAGTGAGAAATATGAGAATGCCTAAAAAACGAGATGTTTATCGCCATTTTAAAGGAAATTGCTATTTAGTTATTGGATTGGCTAAAAACTGTACTAATGACGGTGACAGAGGTGATTATGTCGTTTATAAAAGACTTGGAAGTAATAAAACTTATATTCGCAAACTTTCAGAATTTACCTCTGAAGTTGATCAAGAAAAATATCCTGACGTTAATCAAAAATATCGTTTTGAATTTCTCTACAATGGCGATTGTCAAATTTCAAATTCTACGGACTCATAGAGGTAAATTTCATCTTTAGGTAGAATAGATTCTGTAAAAAAATTTGACGGTGAAATTGCAGTTATTAATCCTTTTACTGAAAATACTTCACTTCTTACTTATGATAGCTGGTTTACTGCTTGTCGTAACGCTGAATTAGCTTACCTGGAATTAATTAGCAGAAAAAATGTAACGCCACAAATTGCAAGATCGGTTCTACCTAATTGTCTTAAAACTGAACTTGTAATGACAGCTAATCTCAGAGAATGGCGACATTTTTTCAAATTACGTTGTGCTCCTGCTGCGCACCCACAAATGCGTGAAGTAGCAATGATGTTACTTGAAAAGATGAAAGCAGCTATTCCTGTGGTGTTTGATGACTTGGAGGTGTCTAAATGAAAAGAGTTGAAATTTTAGAGAATGCCAAAAAATGTGTGTGTGGAGAAGAGAAAAAGAAAAAGATTATGGAACGTCTGAGAATAATTTCAAAACGATTGCTCATCTTTGGAATATTTACTTAGAATCTGCGCACCCTGACGCGATAATCGATCACATTAATGCAAAAGATGTAGCAATGATGATGGCGTTACTCAAAATAGCTCGTATAGCAAGCGGTAACAATCCTGACAGTTTTGTTGATTTAGCTGGCTTGCAGCTTGTGCCGGAGAGATTGCAGAAAAGGAGTGCTAAGCTATGAAATACGACCGAAGAATAACACTGACTGTCGGAAATAACAGACGCAGTGCTAACTGGCAGCCACAAACGCTTATGTTGTCGGAGTTCTATGCAAAGCTACAAATCCCTACAAGATCAACAGAATCAATGTTTGAATATCTTGCACTTACGAAAGCTGAACAAGATGATAAGAAAGACATTGGCGGCTATGTCGCCGGTACATTGTCAAGTCCAAGAAGAAGAGCCAATAATGTCACTGGAAGAGACTTGATAACGCTAGACTTTGACAACATTCCGCCTGGTGGTACTGATGAAGTTTTGAAACGTGTTGAAGCATTAGGTTGTAATTATTGCATTTATTCAACAAGAAAGCATTCACCGGCAACGCCTCGACTTAGAATATTGATACCGTTTGATAGAACTGCAAATGCTGATGAATATGAACCGGCGGCAAGGTATATGGCAGAATGTATCGGTATGGAATATGCAGACCCAACAACGTTTGAAACTTCAAGGCTTATGTATTTCCCAAGTGTCTGCGCTGATGGTAAATATGTATTTACATTTGCAGATAAGCCGATGTTATCGCTTGACGAACTTCTCAAAGCAATAGATGCTAAATGGAGTGATTGGAAAGACGTAACGAAATGGGCACAAGTTCCTGGATATGAAAATCTCTATCGTAAATTAGCAGTAAAGCAAACAGACCCATTGACCAAAAGTGGTGTCGTTGGAGCATTCTGCCGTGTTTATGATATTTATGGAGCAATGGAGACGTTTTTGGAAGGAATCTATGAAGAGACATCAACGCCGGGACGTTTCACATATCTTGAAGGCAGTACAACAGGCGGCGCAGTCATTTATCAAAACGGAGCGTTTTTGTATTCACACCATTCAACTGATCCGTGCTGTGGAAAACTTGTCAATTCATTTGATCTTGTAAGACTTCATAAATTTGGAAATCTTGATGATGAAGCCGCCATTGCTACGCCAACGAATAAACTACCGTCTTATATGGAAATGAGCAAACTTGCAGTTAATGACCAGAAAGTAGCAATGCAGTTTGCAAAAGAGAGAGCTGAATCAGCAGCTAATGACTTTGGACAAGCGGCTGAAGAAGCTAACTTGAATTGGGCAAATAAATTAGAGTTGAATAATCAGACAGGAACTATCAAACCGACCATTGATAATATTCAGCTAATACTTGAAAACGATCCGAATCTTAAAGGAAAATTCGCACTTAATGAATTTGCCGGACGCGGAGAGGTATTAGGCGAACTGCCGTGGTCTCCTTTCGCCAGACGAAGAATTTGGACTGATACCGATAGTTGTGGTCTGCATTGGTATTTTGAAAAGTTTTACAAGTTGGTTGGTAATTCAAAAATTGATGAAGCGTGGTATCTGCACAGTGAAAAGCATAAATTTAACGATGTCGTGAATTACATATCGTCGCTAAAATGGGACGAAACACCGAGACTTGATACGCTGTTGATTGACTATCTCGGCGCAGAAGATACGCCGTATGTGAGAGCTGTTACAAGAAAAGCATTTACAGCAGCGATAGCCAGAGCAATGAATCCAGGCTGTAAATACGATACAATGCTGATTCTTGCAGGACCTCAAGGCATAGGCAAGTCAACACTTCTTGATAAAATGAGTAAAGGCTGGTTTAACGATAATATCAGAACTTTTGAAGGTAAAGAAGCCAGTGAACTTTTGCAAGGCGTATGGTTAGTTGAAATCAGTGAACTTGACGCTTTTAGAAAGACTGACGTTGCTCGTATTAAACAATTTCTTAGTCAAAGGTCTGATAGATTTAGAGCAGCTTATAGTCGTCACGTCAAAGAAGAACCTCGCCGCTGCGTATTTTTTGGTACAACTAATTCAACAGAATTTTTACGAGACAGAACAGGAAACAGAAGATTCTGGGTAGTTGATGTTGGCGAAAAGCCTATCATCAAAAACTTGTGGAAAAATCTTGACAGCGAGATCGATCAGATTTGGGCAGAAGCACTTGTACATTGGAAACTCGGTGAGAATTTACACCTCATCGGTGAAATCGAAGAGGTTTCAAAAATTAAACAGGAAGAGCATAGAGAAGTCAGTATCAAAGAAGGCATTATCATCGACTTCATTGATAAACCAGTACCGGAAGATTGGCAGAAGTGGACGTTGGACAAGCGGCGTATGTTCTTGAATGGTGAAAATGCTAACAATTCAAATCTCGTACTGCGTGATAGAATCTGCGCATTGGAAATTTGGTGTGAGGCATTCGGTGGACAGGCAAAAGATTTCAGCCGTTCAGACACAACGGAAATCAACGATATTTTGAAAACTTTGCCGAATTGGGTGAAGCCGGAAAATGGAATGCAATTCGGTTATTGCGGTCGTCAAAGAGGATTCAAAAGGAAAAAATAGTTGTGTCAGTGCAAATACGCATAGTAATTGCGTTTAAGCATTTTTGACACATTTAAAAACGAAAACTTTTATTAGATTATAGACTAATTTTTAAAAAAAATTACGTTGTGTCAGAGAATGTGTCACTAAAAATACGCATAGGAATAATGTTTAACCATTTTTTGACACATTACAACATTGAAAAATTAAAATTTTTGTAAAATCATAGAAGT
The DNA here is from genome assembly GCA_017476425.1 of Selenomonadaceae bacterium. Taxonomy (GTDB): domain Bacteria; phylum Bacillota; class Negativicutes; order Selenomonadales; family Selenomonadaceae; genus Quinella. The sequence goes on along the minus strand of JAFUZV010000023.1, from coordinate 10,404 downwards.
TATAGAAGAGCGACGAAAAAAAATTCTATAACTTCTCTAATTCACATTTTTGTAGTAATCAGCCTAAAATAAAAAACTGCAAATTTTTTAAAGTATAACTGTAAAATTTGAAGTATTTTAGTCGTTTGTTCCATCAATGTGTTAGAGAATGTTTCGCCCAAAACCCTTATATATCCTATATATATATACTATATTGACACTTTGACACATCTTATCTTATAGATATATAAGATTAGAGAGAATATAGGAGTATATACATCTATAACCTCTCTGATCCAATATAAAGTATAGAAATTGATGTTCGTTTCGTGCTTTTGTGTAAAAAAGCCCGTAAAGCTCACCACAACAACGTTTGCGGCTTTAAAAACTTTAAACACAAACGTGTTAAATTATAAATTTTACTGAAAACGAGATGAAAAAATGATAGAAAAATTGATAGAACAGCATTTAGTCAAAGGCGTAAAAAAATTAGGCGGTCTTTGCCTAAAATTTGTTAGTCCTGGATCGTCAGGTGTGCCGGATCGAATAATAATTTCTTCAACCGGAGAAGTGATATTTGTTGAATTGAAAACTGAAAGAGGAAAATTGTCAAAACTTCAGGAGCATATGATAAATGAAATGAGAAAACGAAGTGCAAATGTTAAAGTACTGTACGGGTTGCAAGACGTAAAGAGTTTTCTTGATGAATTGAGTGGAGATGATTTGAAATGAGATTTGAGCCTTATCCATATCAGCAATATTGCATTGACAGGATTATCGAAAATATGATGGTTGGCTTATTCCTTGAGCAAGGTTTAGGCAAGACAGTTATAACTCTGACAGCTTTGCGAGAACTTCGGTATAATCGCTGGAAAGTAGCCAAGCCGTTAATTATAGCACCGAAAAAAGTTGCAGAGGCTACTTGGACAACAGAAGCGAAGAAATGGGATCATCTGAAAGGAATGAGAATTGTACCGATTTTGGGGACATTACAACAGAGATTAAGAGCACTTGCTACACCGGCAGACGCTTATGTTATCAATCGAGAAAATACTCAATGGCTGGTTGATTATTGTAAAAATGATTGGGATTTCGATATGCTGGTGCTTGATGAAAGTTCAAGTTTTAAAAATTCGAGAAGTAAGAGATTTAAAGCGTTGAAGCTAGTCAGGAATAGGATCAATCGAATAGTTGAATTGACAGGCACACCGGCGAGTAATGGTTTAGAGGATTTGTGGGCGCAGATTTACTTACTTAACGGTGGAGCGAGATTAGGTCGAACGATCAGCACGTATCGTGACATTTATTTCGTACCCGGTAAACGCAATCAGACAACAATTTTCAATTATGAGCCGAAAGAAGGCAGTTTTGAAATGATAAAACAAGCCATAAGCGATATTTGCATTAGTATGAAAAGTGAGGATTATCTCACGTTGCCTGATATGATTTATGATGATATGCCGGTTGCGTTGAGTTCTCAAGCTAAGAAAGCGTATGAACAGCTTGAGAAAGAACTACTTTTGCAAGTGGACACTGAGACAATTACAGCCACAAGTGCCGGAGTTTTAACAGGTAAGTTGTTACAGCTTTGCAATGGCGCAATTTATAATGATGAGCATAAAGCAGTCAAAATTCACGATTGCAAAATTGACGCTTTTATAGAATTGATTGAACAGCTTAACGGTCAAAACGCTTTGGTTTTCTACAATTTTCAACACGATAAAGAGCGGTTAATTGAGGCGTTATCAAAAACAAAACTGCGCACCAGAATTTATTCAAATGCGCAAGATGAGGTTGATTGGACTGCTGGAAAATTTGATGTGCTGCTAGCGCACCCTGCAAGCTGCGGCTATGGCTTGAATTTACAGCAAGGCGGTCATCACGTTATCTGGTTCGGTTTGACGTGGAGTTTAGAGCAGTATGAGCAAGCAAATAAAAGACTTCATCGTCAGGGGCAAGCCCAGCCCGTTATGATTCATCACCTGTTGGTTCAAGGCGGAATGGACGAATCAGTTGTTGAGGCTTTGAAAAGCAAAGGCGATATGCAAAATGCACTGATGTCTGCTTTGAAAGCTCGTGTCAAATCGCTAAACAAATTGGACAAGTAAAAAAAAAAGGTGGTGTATATCTTGAAAAAAGAAGAGATTATCGAAATCGCGAAAGCTGCTGCTATTGAGGCAATAAACCATAAAAATAATGTTATTCGTGAGGAGTTCGATACTCGTTATAAAGATGTGAAGTTGCTGATGAGAAATTACCGCAAGCTCAAAACCTACTACAGTCGTTTAGAGCCTGAGACGTTGGAAGTGAGTTCAATCTGCGCAATGCGTCGAAAGACAGGATTGATGATGAGCCACGTTGATAAAATGCTCACAGCTTATCAGGCACTTTGTCAAGGATCAGTGAAATCAGATGAAGCTCGTCGTTGGAAAGTTCTTTACCTTCGTTATATAGCAGACGAGCAAATGAAAATCAAAGACATTGCTGACAAATTAGAAATAGATAAAAGAACGTTTTATCGTGATTTGAATAAGGCAATGGAAGATATGGCAGTTTTACTCTTTGGTATTGAAGCGATAGGTACTTGGCGGCATTCTGCGTAGTCGCGTCAATAAAGCGTACTTAGTTTTAAGCGTCTAGGAGCTCCTTTTTCGTTCAAGGTACAAAAAACATCGGTGTTCTACGAGGCTTCTACGAGCTTACAGAGGCATTTTTAAAGCAGAGAGGATTCCAACGGCGACGGCGTTTTCTCTCTCACAGATGAGAGCGACATCTACGACCTTGACCCCGCTATTATTCCAGCCATTGAACAAAATTTTCCCTTTGGGGCAGCAGCTTTAAAGCTCGCTAAAAATCAATAAGTCTACAGTCTAGCCAGCCCTCCCACTTCTTTTTCTTCTGGAGGGCTGGCTATTAGGTTTTCTAGCATAATCTGCGCAGGACTTTTTTAAAAAATTTTTCAAAAAATATTGCATTATATAAGTCAATGATATAAAATTTACACAAACGAAGTCGTGTTACGGTTCTGACACGACGGTAAGTAAAAATGTAAATTGGTATAGTTGTTTATCGAATTTATAAAAACTTTTAAATTCTTTGTTTTATTCTTAAAAAAGAGTTTTAATAAATGAAAAAGATTTTTAATCTTGAAGAAGACTTTGTACGTCGTCAATGTGAACCAAGAGAAAAAGTCAAGAGTGATTTTAATGAACCCATTTTTTAGGGGCAAGATTTTTTTGACGCTTGCTTGGACGGAGCAAATTTATTTAAACGAGATGAAGAAATCAGAACAGCTCTTAAAAAAGCGTTAGGGAAGGAAGTGGAATTTAGTGAACGGAGAATATTTATCGGAAGATATGAAAGAGGTAAATGAAATGACCGCGATAGAAGAATTGGGATTGACAAAAGAGAAATTTAGCGAACTTTACAAAAAGCATAAAGGATTTAATGATGAATTTAATCAAAACGAACCTTCTCGTGCTGAAAATGATTCATTTGGGGCTTTTCTGGAAAGAGGTAGTAAAAAAATTGTTGAGGAAAATGCAGAGATTATTGATAAACTGGCTGCATTTAGTAGGGTTTAGATATGTCTATTGAAGAATTTTTTATCGAAAATGGTAAAAAAGCGTACCAATACAAAGAACCCAGCGAGGATATTCTATTTGAAGAAATATCTCACGTATGCGAACTATTAAAAGATTTGCTTAAGCGTTTGGGTGTAATTAAATTTCCTGAAAATATAAGCATTAACGATACTCTTTTTTCTTCGTTGGCGATAAGGATAGATAAGAGGAGAGACTATTTCTTGATTTTTCACAAACAAACTCATATAAATGAAATAAAAAAGGCGGCTTTATACGCTTATTGGATTTTGAAATTTAAGCCTATACGGGTAGTTAATATTGAAAATAATGAAACTATTGAAAAATATAATCATATAAATGAAATGTTTGCAGCTTTTATAATTTTTAGTGCAATTCGAGAAAAGACTGGAAAAAATATTAAACTCTCCGATGAATATGTTAAAGAATTAATGTACGCTTTTAAATATTGGGATATTAGTAAAGAGGCTTTAATTCTAATCGCTGAAACTTTAAGTGAAATGGTTAATTCGCCAAATAATAAATAAATTATGTAATTAGAGAATCTTTTGAGATTCTTTTTTATTGCCTAAAAGGCGTGGTTACAACATTTTTTAAAATTTTTCAAAAAACTATTGACAATACACTGCTATCATTGCATAATATATTTAACAAAAAAACTTCGCAGAAGTGATCCAAAATGAAAGAATTGAATCGAGAGATGAGTAGATATGGTGAGAAGTAAAGCAAAAGCTGAAGCGGACGCACGTTTTGAGAAAAAAACTTATGATAAAATATTATTGCGTCTGCGTAAAGACAGCGAAATTAACGGCGATTATCTGCGCAAGTATGCAGCGTCGATTGGCGAGAGCGTGAATGGTTTCATTTTGAGAGCTATTACTGAAACTATAAATAGAGATAGCAAGCGTACAGAATAATTGATGAAATAGAGCTTCCTGCATAGGAGGCTTTTTTTATTGAAAAAAGTTAGTGAGAATAAAAGTGAATTGCTAATATTTTTAGTATTTTTTTTAGATTTTTTTTCAAAAAACTATTGACAATACACTGCTATCATTGTATAATATAGACATAAATAAAAAACAAAAACAAATTCACAGGAGGAACACAGAATGTTGGATTTTAAGACTATTGTGGAGACGTTAGTGGTATTAGCAAGCACAACCAAAGATATTGAAAAAAACATTGAGGAAATCAAGGAAATTGCTAGTAAGATTGCTTATACAACCAACGCCTTTAATGATGAAAAAGCAAATGACCTTATGTTCGATCTCTACTACGCAGTAGTAGAAGATGAAGAAGAAGCAGAATTTATTTTACAACTTATCAAAAAATTAGTAAATTACTCTGCGTAATCCCCACCTGATGAGAGCTGAGCGGTACTCAGCCGAAATCACCACAAGGACGTGGTGGTCGTGGGAAACCACAAAAAATTACAAAATTTATAGGAGGTTTTAAAAATGACTAGCTTTGAAATTGACAGCAAAGTCAAAGAGTTGCGTGAATTGCGCAGAATGGCGGAGGACTTGGCAGGAATGATCGATACTATCCAGGACGCTATCAAAGCTGAAATGACTGCGCAAAATACAGACATCTTGACAGGCGCAGATTGGAAAATCACTTGGAAAGAAGTCAAATCGTCTCGCATTGACACTAAACGCCTTGAAGCTGATCTTGGTGATCTTTCGGAGTATAAAAACGTTAGCATTTACAAGCGTTTTTGACTGAGCTAACAAAAAAAGCCCACACAGATAGTGCGGACGCGATTTTAAAAATAAGTTCCAACAGAATATACCGCGTCCGTTGCTGTTTGTCAAGTGTAGACTGAGAATATTTTAAGGAGTGTGTTGAAAATGGCGCAGATTAGGGAATCATTGAAAATTAAAGAGCCAAAAGTCTATGACTACAATGGTCAATCCATTAGGATTGTTATCATTAGTGAAATGCCGTGGTGGGTTTTGAGTGATATTTGCAAAGTCTTGGATTTGAAAAATCCTTCGTTGATTGCAAGAGCAGTTGATTTTGACGATAAAATGTTTGCGAAAGTCAGAACTTACCGCAGTGCTCAAAAAGTTTACGTCATTAATGAAGACGGATTGCATAAAGTTATGCAAGGCAGTGAAGCTCCGAATGTCATTGACTTTAAAAAATGGCTTGCAAAAGAGGAGTTGATAAACAATTCAGTGAATAATAGCGCAAAAGCTGAAAAGAAATCTTCTGTTGAAGCCAGCATTCAGCGAGCCGGTATGTTTATCAGAATGGCAGAGCATAAGGCAGTACCTCAGATAGAACAGCGGCGGCTGATAAATATGGCTATTCAAGAATTGACCGGCTCGACATTTGAATTTACAGATGTGATTAGCAAGGCTGCGCAGGATAAAGCCAAGTCACTTGAGCAAGAAGTAGAAATTATGAATTTGCCGGAAGTCATAGACGCTGTTGGTTTTGCGCAAGTATTGAAACTGGGCGGCTACCGCTTTTGCTTCTATCCTGTCAGAAACATTGCTGAAAGAATACATATCACGCCGTTGGAGTTTGATGAATTTGCAAATAAACACGGCTTGAAAGACGGTACTCACGGCATTTGGGTGAGAGTTGATACGCCTGAAGGTGAAGCTAGAGAACATATGTATATGCAAGAAGTAGCGGCAATTTACTTAATGAAACAAAAGTAAAGCATATCGTCTGCGCAGGTTATGAGTTGCTGGAAGGTTAATAGCCTTTCAGCAATTCAAGCCAATATAATCTCAAATACTGATTTTAATTTTACGTGTCGCCGTGTCATAGAATGTTTCACCTCTGAATCCTTGATATTACTACCTCTATAATATATTTAACACATTGACACAATAATATCTTATAGATATATAATAATACAGGCTTATAGGCTATACATATACTGTATACGTCTATAACCTCTCTGATCCAATATAAAGTATAGAAATTGATGTTCATTTTGCGTTTTGGTTGCAAAACGCTTGAAAATCTTATAACTACAGCGTTTATGAATAACACATTTAACAAAGGGCTTTCAGGTCTTTATGGAAATTTTAATGACGGCAGTAGTTCAGTGGCTCGTATGTTGCCCTTAGCTTTTTACGCTCACATAAAGGAAGGAGCTGAATTTTTTTCAACATTTACAGAAATCGGTGAAATGTCTAATATGACACACCAAAATAGCCGTATAGTAATGATAGACGGAATATATGCTATGATAGCAGCGAATCTGATGGACGGCTTTAGTCTTAAAGAATCAATCAAAAATAGCTTGGAGCATGAGTTGTCTTACTGGGGAGATGTTGAATATGATAAATTGCCAAGACTGTTTAAAGATGAATTTGCTGCTCTGCCTGAAACTAAAATTCGTAGTACTGAAGACATTGAGGATACGATAGAAGCGGTTATGTGGTGCTTGCTCAACACAACTGATTATAAATCAGCTGTCTTAAAGGCAGTAAATCTCGGTGGAGATACTGATAATATAGCTGCTTTTACTGGTGGTCTTGCAGGGCTTGCTTATGGCGAGGAAAATATTCCAAAAGAATGGCTTAATGTTTTGAGAAAAAGAGAATATTTAGAAACTATTGCTGAGAATTTTAGCACAGCATTAAGAAATATAGTTATTTAATAAATAAATTTTCTAAAAAATTTTTTAAGAAAACTATTGACAAAATTAACTAAAAATATTATAATTACACTATAAAGAAAATTTCAAACCCATCTGATGAGAGCTGGTTGGTATCCAGCCGAAACACCCTTTATGGGTGTCGCGGGAAACTGTAAAAGTTTTTCGCCCGTTTGCCAATTATGACAGCGGAAGTTTTTAGGCAAATTCAGTAGATCATTTCAATTATTACATTTTAATAAATTCAGCATTAATAAATGGCTTTGTCGCTTACGAAAATCAAATTGGGCTTGATAAACCTTACCTTCAAAAATGCTTTCACGGTAATAAATACCATTTTTATACCATTCTTTTTTTATTTTTTCACCTTCTCGTATTTTCATTAGACTATTTTTGGCTAATTCTGCCAATTCCTGAGCAACTGAAATTAGTACTGCTATTGCGGCTTTCATTTGTCCTGTGCCTCCTTTAAATCGTCAGTATCACACAACAATTCGTCAATGGTGCAGCCGTACAATTCAGCAAGAATCGGTAATTTATCTATCTTTGGCTTTGATGTTCCGCATTCCCATTTTGATACTGCAGATTCACGGATTCCTAATTTCTTTGCGACTTCTCGCTGGGTAGGGATAGCTCCTTGCAACCGTCTTTTTTCAATATATTCATATATTCACCTCCTAAAATTTACCTGACGAGATTTTTGTTTTCTTGTTAGTTAGAGTATAATACTTAAAAGTTGTTTGTTTAATGGTTTTTGAAAAAAATCTTTTTCGATTAATATTGATAATGTGAATAATGAGGCTTATAATATCTTCAAAAGATAATTTATTGAACGAAAGGCGGCGCATATTATGAAAAAATATGATTGCTTAAAAGGTTTCGGCGAACGAGTTAGAAAACTTAGACGTGACGCAAATCTCACACAAGGTGAACTTGCTTTGCAGCTTGAAGTTGTTGGTTCAGCAGTTGGAAAATATGAAAAATTACCTGACTCTTTTCCAAGTATTCCTGTCTTATTAAAACTTTCAGAACTTTTTAACGTCAGTACGGATTACCTGCTTAAAGGTGTTGAAAATGTGCCTGATATTGATGATAAAATTAATGGCACTAACACTTCATTAATACAAGCTAATACGCAATTATTATCACCCGAAACTGAAGAACTATCAAAAATCTATATGAAACTCTATGTGAGAGATCGTGTTAAACTTTTAAATTACGCTATGCAGTTAGAAGAAGGAATGGCTAAACAAATTGAAGGCGGTCTGTCATAATGAAACCTCAACAGACCTGGAATACAAAAATTAATGACTGAAACAGAAAAATTTGATATTGTTCTAGTATATAAACTTGATCGGCTGTCGCGTTCTCAACGTGACACGCTTTATCTTATTGAAGAAATATTTTTGCCCAATAAAGTTGATTTTGTATCAATGCAAGAGAGTTTCGACACGTCATCGCCATTTGGTAAAGCAATGATAGGTCTACTTGCCGTTTTTGCACAACTTGAACGTGAACAAATCAAAGAACGTACTAAAATGGGCAAAAGGGTACGAGCGAAGGCAGGATTACATCACGGCGCGGGTTTTATTCCAATCGGATATAATTATCAAGATGGAAAACTCATTGTCAATCCTTATGAGGCAGAGCAAGTTAAAAAGATATATGAATGGTATCTCGGCGGCTTATCACTTCAAAGTATAGCTAACCGCTTGCATGAAGCAGGATATACGAATCGCTATTCCAGCTACAGTACTTGGTCAAGTATCAGAAATATTTTAAGTAATATAACGTATACGGGTCGTCTGCATTATGGGGAGGTCATTGTGGTGTTAGGTATTACAGACGAAATTCTGGATCATATCAATACTATTCCTGCTATTCTTGTACTAAACAAATGCAAAGTATGGTCAAAGACCCCAACTGCAAAAACAAACATTGGAAAACGTCGAAACTTGAAGAGATAGTTAAAAATCGAGTGCAAGAATTATTGCATTCTTCTCAAATAGCTTTTGACATAATAGCGTCCAAACAAAAAAAGCCCACAGTTGTCAATCAAAACAATGTGAGCATTGAAAAGCGTATACGAGAAATAGATAAGCAGATTAACAAATTAATTGAACTATATCAACAAGACGGTATCCCGCCGGAATTATTAGGTGATAAAATTAACAAATTGTATAATGAAAAGGCTACACTTCAATCAAGTCTTGAACCGGTGCAAGAAATTACAGAAACATCATTTGATCTGGTTGAGGCTTTGCTTGCTGACGCTGCGCAGGTTTGGGACTTTGCAGACGAGGCACAGAAGCGTCGAATTTTACAAAGTCTCATCAAGAAAATAACGCTGACTGATGATAATGTAGACATTGAATGGTCATTTTGAGATAAAAATACCCTGCATTTCAAATGCAGGATTTCTTTTTTTTCATTCTTCAAACGTGATTCCTGTAGATTTAAGAAAACTATAATATAAATCCGTTACATTATCCCAATCATCGTCACTAAGTCTTCCTATTCTTCGTCTAAAATCATTTTTTCTAATACTCTTTACATCAGACGCTACAGCTGTAGATTCGTGATGTAAAGGAATTTTCTCCCAATCGAATAAGGTTATCTCAAATTCGCTATAAGGTTCTGTTGAAGTGACCTTCATTGAAAGAACTTTGCAAGTATCATCGTCAACTGCAAGAACAATCACGGGACGTTCCTTAGTTATGTTTTCGTCTTCTTCAAAAGGAAATTCAGCAAACCACACTTATTGCGGACAAATTTCTTTCATTCGCTACCAACTCCTCGTACTCCTTGTCCCACTCATCTTCTTTAAGCCACGGGTCATTAGAAGTAATGACAGCGCGACCGTGATTGTCATACTTGGTATTCTTTTCGGCAAGAGAAAATAAAGTGGCTTTGTTTTTGCTAACGAATTTATCAAAATCCTTCACTGAAATCACGCCCTTTCAAAAATACCACAACATAGAGAAATACCTCTCCTATTCAAGTGCTTTTAATTCGACATTGCACAAAAATCTCCTTTAGGAAAAAATAACTCTTATTTACTCGCCTTGCGCTTGTTTGTATTTTTCGTCATAATATTTTTTCATAGTCTCCAAAGAAATACGATTAGTACAAACTTCATAGGGGGCAAGATTTCCACGAGCTTCTTTCCAAGGCAATTCCGAATGTGTTAAGGATTCCAGT
>JAFUZV010000001.1 GCA_017476425.1 Selenomonadaceae bacterium | reverse complement strand
TTTAACGGCGAAAATTATTTTAAAAGTTATAAAAATTAATCAAACGAGGTGATTATTTATGACATTTCCAAAAAATTTTCTTTGGGGTGGCGCAGTAGCTGCTAATCAATATGAAGGCGGCTACCTTGAAGATGGCAAAGGGCTTTCTGTGCCGGATATGTTGCTTGGCGGTGACGTGAATACTCCGAGAACATTTTGTCCGAAGATTGAAGACGGCGTTTTTTATCCTTCTCATACGGCGATCGACTTCTATCATCATTACAAAGAAGATATTAAACTTTTCGCTGAAATGGGTTTTAAATGTTTTAGATTTTCGATCAGCTGGGCAAGAATTTTTCCGAACGGTGACGACGCACAACCTAATGAAGCCGGTCTGAAATTTTATGAAAATGTGATCGACGAATGCAGAAAGTATAACATTGAACCGTTAATTACTCTCAATCATTATGAATTGCCTTTTGAACTCGTCAAAAAATACAAAGGCTATTATGATCGTCGAGTAATTGATCTTTTCGTTAAGTATGCTGTAACTTGCTTTGAACGTTTCAAAGATAAAGTTAAATATTGGCTCACCTTCAACGAAATTAATATGAGTTTAATGGAGCCGTTTATGGGTGATCTCTACAGCGTCGGTGTTATTCAAGATGAAGATTTAAACCGAACTAAACCTTGTAAATTTCCGGAGTTGATCGACATTCCTCAACAGAGAATTGAAGGTTTGCATAATCAATTTGTCGCATCTGCTAAAGCTGTTATCGCCGGACATAAAATCAATCCGAATTTTATGATCGGAAATATGATCTGTCACATAACTTGGTATCCATTGACACCTAATCCAAAAGATATGTTAGAAGATCAAAAGCAAGATTCATTCTGCAATGATATTTGCGGTGATGTTCAAGTTCGTGGAGCTTATCCTTATTTTGCTAAAAAGTTTTATCAAGATATGGGTATCGATACGAAATTTATGAACAACGAAGAAGATAAAAAAATTCTCAAAGAAGGCGTTGTTGACTTCTACACATTCAGTTATTATATGAGTAATTGCGTTTCAACTGATCAAAATGTTGAGAAGACAAAAGGCAATATGTTAGGTGGTGCAAAAAATCCTTACTTAAAAGCAAGTGATTGGGGCTGGCAGATTGATCCTGATGGACTTCGCTGGACGCTTAACAAATTAGCCTCACGTTATCCTGATACTCCGATTATGGTTGTTGAGAATGGTTTTGGAGCATTTGATAAAGTTGAAGCTGACGGATCAATTCACGATGATTATCGAATCAGTTATTTTAGAGAACATATTAGAGCAATGAGAGAAGCTGTTAATGATGGTGTTCCTTTAATCGGTTATACAACTTGGGGTCCGATCGATCTTGTGAGTGCCGGAACCGGTCAATATGCTAAACGTTATGGATTTATTTATGTTAATCGTCACGATGACGGCACCGGTGATTTTTCAAGAAGTCGTAAAGATTCTTTCTTCTGGTATAAAAAAGTTATTGCGTCGAACGGTGAAGACTTGAAATAAAAATTTTTTCTCAATAAAATATTAACTGTCGATTTTAAAAATTGACGGTTATTTTTTTGTATATTAAATAAAATTATTTACAACTTTAAATGTCTACTGTAAAATTATGTTGCAACTCTACAACTCTTGAAAAAAATTTTTTAATGGAGGTTTAACAGAAAGATGTTTAACTTTTCACGTAAAGACACGGAATACTTTGATTTGTTCCTTGAAAATGCCAAGTACTTCCATCTTGGTGCAGTTCTTCTTGACGAAGTTATCAAAGATCCGAACAAAGCACTTGAAAGAATTGATGAGATTCTTGGACTTGAGGCAAAAGCCGACGAAGTCAACGAAAAAATAATGGAGAAACTTAATCTTGCATTTATCACGCCGATCGATCGTGAAGATATTTATATGATCGCAAGGGAACTTGATAACGGTGTTGATCTTCTGCAAGGCACTCTTCAAAGATTGATTATGAGCCGTGCAGGTCACGCAACGCCAAAATGTCCGACGCTTACAAATTGGATCGTTGAAAGTACTAATGAACTTGTCAAGGCGTTTAAACTTTTTAACGACATAAAGAAGAATCAACGTGAAATTCTTGATGCTTGTGCTAAAGTTAGAGAATATGAAAGCAAAGCTGATCTTGTTTATCGTGAAGAAGTTGGCATTCTTTACGACGATGCAACACGTGATCCTGCTAACAGAACAATTCACCTTATCAAATGGAAAAATATTCTTGAGGACTTGGAAGAGACTCAAGATCATTGTAATAAACTCGGTAATGTCCTTCGTGGCGGCGTAATGAAATACGCTTGATCAATTCGGAATTATGAATGCGGAATGCGTAATTGTTAATTTAATTCCTAATTCCTAATTCCGCATTCCGAATTATTTTTTGGGAGTGAATTAAATGCAAGAACTTCAATTATTGATGTTCACAGTTATAGTCCTTGCGTTGTTGTTCGATTTCATTAACGGCTTTCACGACAGCGCAAATGCGATCGCAACTGCGGTTTCAACGCGTGCAATACCTCCAAATGTAGCAGTAATGATGGCGGCGTGCTTGGACTTCTTAGGCGCAATGGTATCAACAGGTGTTGCAAAAACAATCGGCGGTGACATTGTAAGCGATACTCATATTGTCGACGAAAAGATCATTATTGCAGCATTATTCGGCGCGATCGTTTGGAATATATTAACTTGGTGGTTTGCAATGCCTTCAAGTTCCTCACACGCTTTAGTCGGCGGAATGATCGGCGCAGTACTTGTTTCAGTTGGTTCAGTAGGTTTAAATTTCAATGGTATAGGAAAAATTGTCATTGCATTAGTCGCTTCACCTGTTGTTGCCTGGTTTTTAGGTATCATTATTATGAATATTTTATTTAGGCTGTTCGGCGGTTTAAGTCCTCATACAGTCAACGATAAATTTCGTAAATTACAAATGCTTTCTGCGGCAAGTATGGCATTTTCACACGGATCAAACGACGCTCAAAAGTCAATGGGTATCATAACGCTTGCACTTTTCAGCGGCGGTTTTATTTCTGAATTTGAAGTCCCTACCTTCGTCAAAATTCTTTGTGCATCAGCTATGGCTTTAGGTGTAGCATTCGGTGGACAAAGAATTATCAAAACGATCGGCGGAAAAATTTTTAAATTGGAACCGATCAGCGGCTTTGCAGCGGATTTAAATTCTTCGATCACCGTTTTCAGTGCTACTTTGTTGCATTTGCCGGTTTCAACTACTCACGTTGTCAGCGGATCAATTATGGGCGTTGGTACTGCTAAACGTGTTAATGCTGTTCATTGGGGCGTAGCTCAACAAATGGTTACTGCGTGGGTAATGACTATTCCTTGTACTGCAATTATGGGTGCGCTCGCTTATGCTCTTGTTAATGCGATCTTTTAATTGAGCGTAAAAAATTTAAGTGAAAAATATTCGATCGAAAAAATTTTGATCGTAAAATTTAATCGCAAAAAAAAAATTAGCTACAGATCTTTCAACTTTGATCTGTAGCTTTTTTGTTTAGAAATTTAATCCATTCGTCAACAGCCACCACGATAACGTTCTCATTGAAGTTATCACTGACTGCGCTAAATCTTTTTCCGCTGATTGATTGACTTGATTTAATTCTTTCGATGCAATATGCGGCAACAGTTCAACTTCATCGCTGTCAACTTTTCCTATTAAACTGTTCGTAATAAATACTTCACGATTAAATGCTACGCCGTTACTCTTAGTCAGCGGCGGAGCGATCGTATAATAACTAAAACCTTTCGGCGCGATCAATTCGATCAACGTCGGAGCGATCGAAGTATGACCGCCAACAACGTCAACAGGAAAAATATTTCGCTTGATACCATTACCATAAATCACAAATGGCACGCTTTGATGTTCAAAGATCGTCGGACGAGTTCCGGGATCACACCTCACAGCGTGATCGCCGGTTATAACAAAAATACTTTCCGGATATTTTTCAACGACTTGACGAATAAAATTTGTTGTGACTTTATCCATATACCAATAATGTCCGAGTTCCGTTGCTAAAGTTTTAACGTCGTCCATATTAGGCAGTTGATTAAGTTCCGAAATTTCCGCGTCGATATTAAATCCTTCTGACTTTAAATCTAAATTATATGGCGGGTGATTGCTTGTCGTTAAAATCAAATGGACTGTCGGCGGCTCATCAGCTAAATGATTTAACAGTGCATTAAATAAATTTTCGTCCTTAGTTCCCCAAGCATTTTGTTTTGAAGCGTGATAATCAGGATAACCATAGAAATTATCAAAACCTTGTGCAAGTGACATTTTGCCGATATTATCCCAGCTTGCAACGCCGCCATACCAAAAATCAACTTTATAACCTAATTCTTTAAACGGTGGCGCAAAAGCCGTCGGATAAATATCTTCAAAAGTTTTCGGCTGATAATTAACACGAATATTAACGTCATTCAAGCCTGTGACGAATCCATTTATCGACGACGAAGTATAATCACCATTCGGCATAAAATTTCGGCTGTAATAACAATTTTCTTCAGCGATCAATGATTTAATTCCGTCAGCGATATGCAATTTCTCATATTTACCAATCAGCGGCCATTGCATCCACGTTTCACCAACGATCACAAAAATATGTTTCGGCTTAGGAATTTTAGCACCTTCAGCAGTTCTTTCAAGATAAGGCAAAAGATTATCAGCCTCTAAATTTTCGTGACCGGCGATCGATTTTGCATAAACTAAAATATTTTCCTTATCGACACCGCTAATATCACCGGCTTGCATACGCTTTTCCATTGCATTAGCACGATATAACGCCTGCACGTCGTCAAGAATGCATTCATTCAAAAAATGATCGCTTGTAACTCCGGCATTTTCCCAGTTGACTCCGCCGGCGTAAGTAAATGATCCGCCGAATCTCACGAAAACAAAACTTATCACGAAGATCAAAAATAATCCAACTGAAAATGCTACAGTTTTCATTTTCGATTCAAGTGCAAAATGTGGTAGCGGCATTGTTCGGAATAATAAAATTCGACTCAAGATCATTATACACATTAATGTCAAGATCAACGCAAGAATAAATCGCCAGATCAATCCGTACTCTTCGACAAGCGTCCAAAAGATCGCCATAACGTCATCATTTAAGCCGTGAACGATCTCTAATCCAAATGTTGATTGAAATTCTTTGTAATATGGAAAGCGTGCTTGAAAGAGTATCGAAAAGATCAACGATGCAAAAATTCCGATCGCTAATCGAAATTTATAACCTAAACCGATCAGCGTTGCAGTGATCGTTGACAACAATGTTACTGCGCCGGCTGTCTTCAAACTCAATCTTAAGCCTGTCCAAAGTGCTAAAATTATTTCAGATGTTGTTGTATCTTCTGACATATAGCCGCTTGACATTGACCACATAAACAAGCCGCGATAAACTTCTAATAAAATCAGCAAAAATAGAAACAGTCTGAGATCGCGCTGCAGACCGTCAAATATTTTCGTTAAATGTTTCAATACAAATTTTCCTTTTTAATTGGTAATGTGTAATGTGTAATTGGTAATTAAGAATTGAACATTTTCCATTTTCCATTTTCCATTGCCCATTACCCATTATCCATTGCCCATTGCAAATTATTTCATATTAATGATTTTCTCTTCAACTTGTCGCACGGTGATTTTTTCAAGACAATCTGCACCTTTCGGACAAGATCGTTTCCAACAACCTTTGCACGGACGATCAACTTCAAGAGAATTTTCAATTTGACCGTAAGCACCATTTCGATTAGCATCAGTCGGACCCATAAGCATAAGCGTTCTAGTTCCGAGTGCTGCCGCTAAATGCACTGCGCCGGTATCACCACCGATCACAAGTCTGGAATTTTTAATTAGACTTGCAAGTTGCGCCCAATTAGTTTTATTAACAAGATTGATCGGCGGAATTTCGATCATTGCCTCAATATCAGCGGCTCTTTGTTCATCAACAGGACCATTGCCAACAAACACCGGCATTACATTCATATTGTAAAGCCAATCGCTTAAAAGTGCAAAATGATCAATAGACCAACGTTTATTAGGCCAATTAGCACCGATAACAAAAATCACATAAGGCACTTCTAAATTTCCACCGGCACGTTGAAAAATTTCTTTCGCTTTGATCTCTTCATCTTCAGGAATTTCTAACGGAAATTTAACTTCATCAATTTCACAACCGATCGCCTTCGCAGTATCAAGATAACGATCAACGATATGACCGCGACAATGATCACCAACAACAGGCTTTGAAATTTTTCCGCTGAGTTCACGCATATCACAAATTCCAAGTTTAATATCACTCTTAGCAAAAAACGCTATCGCCGCAGATTTAAAAAGTCCTTGTAGATCTAACACAGCGTCATAATATTGATCTTGAATTTCACGACGAAACGGAATAAATTTTTTTGCAAAACCCATAAAACTGCGGAAATCTTTTTTATGAAAGAGAATTATATTATCAACGCAAGGATTCATTTTTACAATTTCCAACGCCGGCGGTTCAACAACCCAAGTAATTTTAGAATCAGGAAAAGTTTTTTTGATAGCGTGAGAAACAGGCAAAGCGTGAATAACGTCACCGATCGCACTAAGTTTAACGATCAAAATATTTTTTAAGTCCGTCGACACTATTTGTTGAGATTCAACCACGTTCAAATTCGCAGTCATTTTTCAACATTCACCTTCGGCTTGCCACATTCAGCACAGAATTTACCTTTGTTGCCTTCGTGACCACATTCATTGCAAGTCCATTCATCGCTTGCAGGTTTCGGCTTACCACATTCAGCGCAGAATTTACCTTTATTCTTTGCTCCACATTCACAAGTCCATTCACCGGCTGGTGCAGGTTTAGGTTTTCCGCATTCAGCGCAGAATTTGCCGGTATTGCCGGAATGTCCACAACTACAAGTCCAACTATTTGAGGGCTGAGAGCTAGGGGCTGAGGGCTGAGAATTATTTTGTTGACTGCGACCGAGCATATCAAACATAGAATTGACATTTGATCCGCCAGCCATACCATTAAGCATACCCATACCCATAAAACCTGTCATAGCTCCGGCAGAATTTGAAGCGGCTTGCTTTTGTGCTTCAGCATTCGACGCGATCCAATTCGCCGCCGCCATATCCGGCGTTCTTAATGCTCCTGTTCTCTGCAAGTCTTTGATCATTTGTGCATCTTCATCAGAAATATTGACGTTGCTAATTCCAAATTCTACAACTTCAATGCCGCGCTTTTCACTCCATTTAATGTCAAGAACTTGATTTAAAACTTCAGCAATTTCCATTGTATGAGCCGGTAAAGCATTCGGACGGATTTGCAATTCAGAAATTTTTGCAAAGGCAGGTTGCAACGCCGTTAAAAGTTCCGTTTTAAGCTGTGAATCAATCTGCGAGCGGTTAAATTCTTCTTCAACATTTCCGCAGACATTAGTATAAAACAGAATAGGATTGACGATCTTATAAGAATATTCACCGAAGCAACGAATTGAAATATCAACGTCAAGCCCGATATTGCGATCAACAACTCTGAATGGAATAGGTGAAGGCGTTCCATATTTATTGCCGGTGATCTCTTTCGTGTTGAAATAATAAATTCTTTGATCTTTACCCGGAGCACCGCCATAAGCAAAACGCTTTCCGATCTGTTCAAAGACAAGCATAATTTTTTCTGAAAGTCCTGCACCGTCAGTAAAAATTGAAGGCTCAGAATTTGCATCGTAAGTATATTGACCGGGTTCAGCGGCGATCTCGGCAACTTTACCTTGATCGACAATGATCGCACATTGACCATTATTAACGACGATAGTTGATCCGTTTGTTATGATATTTTCTGCTGAAGTATTCGACGAACGATCGTGACGACTTTGTTGACGATGACCTTTAGCGACGAGAACATCAGGCGAAAGTGAATCGCAAATAAAATTTTCTTTCCACTGATCGGCAAGAACGCCATTAATTGACCCAAGAGCAGCTTTTATGAGACCCATATAAAGCACCTGCTTTCAATGAAATTTTTTTCAAAAGCAATTCTATCACGCACAAAATTGATCGTCAAGCCGTTGATAATTCGGAATTAGAAATTCGGAATTAGGAATTAAATTTAAAATTAATAATTAAAAATAATTCCTCATTCTGCATTCCGCATTCCGAATTAAAAAATAGAAGGATTGAAAAAATTTTTGTCGAATTTCGCACGCTGAAGGAGTGATTAATTTTGAATCGAAAATTTTTCAAGAGAAGTAAAGCCACTCTGTTAGCTGGATTAATTGCAATGAGTATCAGCGTGACAGGTTGCACAGATATAGCCGGAAATCCAATCGAAACAGAGCCGAATAAATCAGAACAAACGGCATCAACTTCAAAAACTGAGAAAGTAACTGATATTAGAAATGAAGAACGTGCAACTAATTCAGCACAAGCGGCAACTAATAAAATAAGTTCCGCAAGAGATACATTTGCTGTTAAAGTTGCAAAATCAGTTGGTCCGGCAGTCGTCGGAATTACTAATCGTGCTGTTGCAAGAGACTTTTTTAATCGTCGTGTTGAAAGTACCGGCGTTGGCAGCGGTGTAATTTTCCGTAAAGACGGCTATATTGTAACTAATAATCACGTTATCGAAGGCGCAAGAGAATTGATCGTTTCACTTTCTGACGGATCAACGGTTAATGGTGAACTTGTTGGTGCAGATGAAATGACTGATATTGCAGTCGTGAAGATTGACGCAAAAGATTTACCGGTTGCAACGTTCGGCAATTCTGATGAAGTAGTTGTTGGTGAGCCGGCGATCGCTATCGGAAATCCTATGGGACTTGAATTTCAAGGATCAGTTACAGTCGGTGTAATTAGTGCGCTTAATAGAACGCTTGATTTAAGTGATCGACGTGTTAAACTCTTTCAAACGGATGCAGCGATAAGTCCCGGAAATTCCGGCGGAGCATTAGCGAATGCTGACGGTGAAGTTATCGCGATTAATTCAGCGAAATTAGCGGCTGATGGCGTTGAAGGTATGGGCTTTGCAATTCCAATTAATACCGTACAGACGATCATTGATGAATTGATGGCGAAAGGTTACGTTGCAAGACCTTATCTCGGTGTAACTGTCTTTGATAAACCGACTGCAGCGCGTTATGGTTATCAGTTGACGATTGATAAAGGCGTTTATGTTTATCAAGTTCGTCTTGATAGTCCTGCCGGTCGTGTTGGACTTGAACGCGGCGATATAATTTTAGCGATCGACAACAAAGAAGTTAATTCTGTTACTGATCTTAGAAATGAAATTGCTGAACATAATGTTGGCGATAAAGTGAAATTGAAATATGAACGCGGCGGAAATAATCTCGAAGTTGAAATTACTTTAGAAGAAATGCCGCAAGTAACAAACGATGCGGGTTAATAATTCGTAATTCGGAATGCGGAATTTTTAATTGATATTATTATGAAGATAAATATTTTAACGATCGGAAAACTCAAGGAAAAATATTTAATTGACGCATTGAATGAATATCGAAAGCGATTAAAAAATTTTTGTACGCTTGAAATAATTGAATTACTGGAACAGCGGACGATCGATCTTGAAGGTGAAATGTTATTAAAAAGAATTTCGCCGGAAAGTTTCAAAATCATTCTTGACATTCACGGCAAAGAAATTTCATCTGAAGAATTTGCAAAAAAAATTTCCGATCTTGCTCTCAACGGTCAAAGTAATTTAACATTTGTGATCGGTGGAGCATTCGGAATAAGTGAAGAATTGAGGCAAGCCGCAGATTTTAAATTGAGTTTGTCGAAAATGACATTTACGCATCAAATGACGAGATTGATTTTAATTGAACAGATTTATAGATCATTTAAAATAATTCATAATGAACCGTATCATTGGTGAAAATTAATTGATAATGTGTAATTGGTAATAATTATTTAATTGCCCATTACACATTATTCATTACCCATTAATTTCGGAGGTGATAAGCAGATGAATGATGAACTTTTGTTTAATCATACATATGTAACTAAAAATTTCGCTTCAATAGAAGTGCAAGATGCAAGAGATAATGCAAAGTTCATTGAAAAATTCGATCAAGGACATTTATCAGTTATGATCACGGATAACGGCAAATTTAAAGGCTTAGTAGATCGAAATATTTTTCAAAGGAATTTTGAGAATAGAAATTTAGCGGTTATTTTGGATGCTTGGATTGAATATAGCGACAATGAATATGATCTTAAAATGAAAGCAATAGAAATTTTCAAACGAAGCATCTTGCGTGAGATACCTGTTTTGAAAGATGATCAAATTGTTTCTACTGTAGTTAATAGCATTTCTATCGGTTCAGCTAAAAAACTCAATGCCGTTGAATTTCCGCCGCTTTACTGGAA
>JAFUZV010000176.1 GCA_017476425.1 Selenomonadaceae bacterium | reverse complement strand
TTCCGTCAGCTGGCGCGATTTTTGCAATAAAATTCGTGATACTTTCGGCGTTAAAGAAAACGAGATCAGAGAAAAATTAATTGCGGAGCACTGGATTTATAAAACTAACACTCTTTGCGGCAAAACTAAGTACAAGCCTTACAAAGAAACGATTGATCGCGATTTGATGATCGTTAAAGATGTGCTCTGCAATGACGGTGAAGTCAGAGCGGCGAATTTCTTCACTTATAAAGGTCAACAGCAATTAATTGATTGGTTCGCTCCTGTCGTCGTCGATTAACTTTTTCAATTCTTTTAAATGGAGGTGGTGATAGTGAATAAGCCTATACCTAACGATAATATCAATCAAGATAAAAAAATAGCCGAACTCTTGAAGAAAAAGCATTTTGATAATCAAGACATTGCAAGCCTTTTCGCTACTGCTTTTCTTCTCGGACTCGAAACCGCTAAAAATTTAACTAGTACCCTCAAAGATAAGCCTCAAATTTCCAAAAATTCATTTTGAGTCTTGTACAGAGACTGCAAGCCTTATCAACCAGTTGCAGTCTCAATAGAGGATTCAAAATCTCGCCTCTCAATTACAGTTGAGTGTATAACCTTGAAAGTTTAAAACGTTTTGCTTGTATATTGTCAACAACACTTTTGAAAGTTGCTGAACGGATTCGTCCAACCGCTACAAGTTTAATGAAGAATTGCCGATCGTGACAGGTTCGGCGGTTCACCTTAGCCGTTGAGTTTACCTCTCGCTCGACGGTTAAAGTGAGCTTTGCTCTATCATTTAGAAAGGTGGTGAAATTATGTTTGTCGTTTCTAAAAATCGACTTTGCGCTGTCAATACTGATAACATCGTCGGCTTTAGAGTCATTTATAACCATCTCAGAAAAGTATTTACATTAGAGGCTATAGACAGTGGAGACTGTCGTTACTACTGCCTTGGCGAATTCGATTCCGAAGAAGATGCACTTAGAGCGATGCAAGAAATTCTTGATAGTTTAAAGGCTTATCGAGTGCCGGTTATTACTATTGATTAATTCATTAACGTACTACGACGAAAGGAGGTGACACCTTGAATAAATCTTACTTTGTCAACTCTCTTGCTGACGCTTGCAACGAACATCATCATTACTGCGTTTATCTCGTTGTTATCCTCTCTATGCAGTACAAATTCATTGACGTTGCTGACGCGGCTTTTCAAGTCCTTAAGCACGGTTTTGACGCTTTCACTGTTGGTGATTATCTGAAATTGAGTGCGTAAAAAAAGACGGTGATCAATCCGCCTTTTTCCGTCTTGAGATTTCAGATATTAATTACGTGGAGCAAGTTTATTTTAACACGCTTTACAACTTTTTTCAATGTTGAGGTGATTTTTAAGAATTAATTTTTTATAAAGTGAAATGACGATTCCGTAGAACCGCCAGACATATAAACTCAAAAGCAAGACAAATAATAACATATTATACTTAATTTGTCAATCTCTTGATGTCTGGTGAGTTTTGCATAATTTAGTATATTTTCGGAGGTTCTTTTATGCTTAATGATTCTCAAAAAGACATTCAAAAAAATGTCCGTGTCAATGGTACTGTTGTACTTATCTCTTTTGCTGACACGATCACGCCGTATCCTTTCGAGTTCGATCTCTTCGTTTCCGATCATAGCGGCGAAATTCAATCTGATGTTATCAGAGTTGCCGCTGAAAATGATGCTGAAGGCTTTCTCGCTACAACCATTCAAAATGGTGATTCGCTTTCGCTTGTCGGCTGGCTTGATGATTATTTTCTTAACCGCTACAAAAAACAAGTCCTCGTCGTCGACAACTTGAAGGACATTATCGAACACAGACCATTGAAAAAACCATTTAAAAAGAAGAAAAAATAATTAATTGTTGACTTCGTGCAGTCGGAGTCGTGATTTGATTCCGGCTGCTTTTTTAAGGAGTTTTTTGTTATGTTTGATTCTATTTACAAATCTCTTGACAAGTTGACGCGTCATACTGCGTTAACGCCGCTCGGCTGGTTTATTACTTTCGTCTTACTCGCCACGCCGATCATTCTCGGCTTTTCCTACGCCGGTTACACGATCAACAGTCAACTCATTCAAATTCAAAGCCGTACTAACGGAATGGAGCACACCACGAATTACGAACAGCTTCACGGAGGAAATTATGAAAAAACGTCAACACAAAAAGCAATTAAAGAAAGAAATTGGCAATCTCAAGTCAATCGATTCTCTTGTTAATTCCGTTCGTGATAATTTTCACCGTGAATTACTTCTGATCGCCCGCCACAAGGACAAAGCATTTTTCAAGCATCTGATACAACATTCAACGCTTTGTGACGAATTGATCAAACTTGAAGGCGATCGTTTAAACAAAGTCGCTAATAAGTTGACTGGTTGCGCTTTCCTTCTCTTCTTCATTGCGCTTGTCAACTTGTTTTTATTTCTGATCAGGTGGTTGCATTAAATTAACTTTGAAAGGTGGTGATATTTTGTCTGCTAGACCTAT
>JAFUZV010000175.1 GCA_017476425.1 Selenomonadaceae bacterium | reverse complement strand
CCCCCCCCCCGAATTTTAAAATCCTTACAAATACTGAAGTTTTAGCTTTACAAGACGTGTCTAAAAATTATTATTCATTCTATTACGTCCAAATTTCGGAGCTGAATAAAATCATTCAACATCCATATCTAAAATATCATCCACGTCGAGAGAATTATAAAATTCAAGAAGTCAATGATCATATCAAAATTTGTCAACCGTCTGCAGTGATAGTTGATACTTTGAATGAGCCTTATTGGAAACCACAAGATTATTGGAAATTAGCCGCTGAAAATGCACAAATTCCATTTGTATTTGCTCACGCCGGCGGTTATGCAATTAATGAATTTTTAAAGATATGTAACTTTCAAAAAAATGTTTGGATCGATTTTTCATTCACTCATACTTTCTTCAAATGTTATGGTGAAAATGAAAGTAGTGGCTTGCCTTATGTAAAACAAGCAATTTATTATGCACTTCATTCATCATTCAAAAATCGTATTCTCTTTGGAACAGATTATCCATTTATTGATCAGTCTGAAGTCGTAAAATTTTATGAAAAATATCTTGATCTTTTAAATGAGAATTTTTTAAATTTAGTGGAGGTTATCAAGTGCCAAAATTAAATTCATTGATAACAGAAATACCGGAAGCAACTTCTATCGCCATAAATCAAATTGTTGCTGATAAGAAAAATCGCAATGAACGTGTCTATGTCTATTCATTAGGTGAAGCCTTTTTTGATATACCGAGATTTGAAATAACGAATGACGAATGGAATAACGGCTATCATTATTGCGATAGTTTAGGTGATTATTCGTTGAGAGAAAAAATTTCTGAGTTGTATAGCAAACGTTACGGCGTTGAAGTGAATCCAAAAAATGAAATTTTGATCAGTGCAGGATCAAAAGCTATCATTCTAATGCTACTCAAAACAATTTTAAATCCTGGCGAAGAAGTCATTTTTCAAGAACCGGCTTGGCTTTCATACAAAGAACAAATAAAACTTGTCGGCGGCGTTTGCATTCCGATTGAATATGATAGAGATGTAAGAGACTTTGAAAATTATATTACGCCGAAAACTAAAGCGATCATAATCAATAATCCTAATAACCCGTCCGGTAAAATTTTTTCGATTGGCGAAATGAAAATTTTATTAAATCTTGCAGAGAAATATGATCTGTTCATTCTGTCTGATGAAGCTTACAGTGATTTTGTGCCTTCACCGAAAGATTTTATTTCTTTTGCGTCATTAGATACGAATAAAAATCATACTTTGACGGTCAACTCATTGTCCAAAAATATGGGCTTAAGCGGCTGGCGAATCGGCTATGCAATAGCGAATCACGAAGTAATAAAACAACTTTTGAAATTAAATCAGCACTTAATAACTTGTGCCGCAACTATACTGCAAAAATATATTGCAAAGCACTTTTGGCAAATTTTAGAAGTGACATTGCCGCAAGCTCAATCAATGGCTTTGAAACGTTTAGAAGTGCAAAAAATCCTTAATGAATTAGGAATAAAAGAAATTGAGGGGGGGGGGGGGCAGTGGTACATTTTATTTTTTGATCGATGTTTCAAAGTTTAGTGGAAGTGCTGAAGAATTAGCATATGAACTTCTGCTGAAATATAATATCGCTACAGTGCCCGGAATTGCTTATGGTGAAAGTACTAAAAATTTTTTGAGATTTGGTATCGGTGTAGAAAATTTGTCTGATATTAAAAATAGCTTGCAAATAATTAAAAATTTGTGTTCGTAAAAATGAGAATTAAGGAGAGCAATATGAAAATAAAAAAATATCAAAAACTCAATCACGATGAATGGAATAATTTTTTGAAGTCCGCTAGAAATTTGCATTTTATGTTTTATCGTGAGTATATGGAATATCACAGCGATCGATTTGTTGATCATTCACTTCTAATTTACACTGACGATGATAAATTAGTAGCATTGTTGCCGGCAAATGAAAATGTAGGGGGGGGGGGGGCAACCTGTATTACAATCGCACGGCGGTTTAACGTTCGGCGGTCTCATTGTCAATAGCAAGATGCGAACGGAAACGATGTTAAATATTTTTGTTGCTCTCAAAGAATATCTCTCACAAAATGGATTCAAATCTTTGATCTATAAATGTATTCCTCATATTTATCATAAATATCCTTGTGAAGAAGATCGTTATGCGTTATTTATTAATGATGCTCAATTAATTCGCCGCGATGTCTCCACAAGTATTTTTTTGCCTAAAAAATATAGTTACAATGAAAATTGTCGAAGGAATATAAAAAAAGCTCTCAAAAATAAAATTGAAGTTCGTGAAAGTGATCAGTACGAAAAATTTATTGATCTCGAAAATGAAGTTTTGCAAGAATATCATTCAGCAACGGCAGTTCATAGCGGTGAAGAACTCAGATCGCTTGCTGAAAAATTTCCTCAAAATATTAAATTGTATATTGCAGAACTCAACGGCGAAATGTTAGCCGGAACTGTTGTATTTATAAATGATCATATCGTTCATACTCAATATATGGCTAATTCTAATCACGGTCGAAAACTTGGTGCACTTGATTGTTTAATCGATCACTTGATCACTAATGTATTTAACGATAAAATTTATTTTGATTTTGGAATTTCCAACGAAAAAGAAGGTCGATATTTAAATCAAGGTTTGATCAGATATAAGGAAAGTTACGGTGCAAGAGCGGTTGTCCACGACTTTTATAGGTTGAATACATAATTATAATTAATTGACAATATAAGTTTTTTTTGCTAATATATCAAAGGTTTTTTTAATTGTGATTTTATGGAGGCGTTATTTAATAATGAAAAATAAAATTGTTACTGCGATGACGACTGCATTAGTCGTCGGTGTAGCGTCAACGACATTTGCGGCGGCAAATCCATTTAGTGATGTGCCTGCAGGACATTGGGCTTATGATGCAGTTACGCAATTAGCGGCTGATGGTATTGTTGAAGGTTATGGCGATGGTACTTATTTAGGTAATCGCAATATTACTCGTTATGAGATGGCACAAATGATCGCTAAAGCTATGGCTAAAAATCCAGGTGGTGCTGATGGAGCTGCGCTTGATCGTCTTGCTGCTGAATTTAGTGAAGAACTTAATAATCTCGGTGTACGTGTTAGCAACCTTGAAAAGTATGCTGATAAAGTCAAGTGGACCGGTGAATTTCGTTATCGTTATAAGAGTATTCGTGATAAAGATGATAATGATCGCACTCATAAAACTAATAAAGATTGGATTCATTTCCGTTTATTCCCGGAAGCAGAAGTTAATAGTCATTGGAAATTAAAAGCACGTTTGACTGCTCAAATTGATGATATGTCAAAAAATTCTTCTACTGATTTCAATCTTACTTATGCTTATGCTGAAGGTAATTATAACAACGATAAATTAAGAATCCGCGTTGGTAAGCAAGACCTTTATAGTGTTGCTGATGACGGTTTAACGGTTGATGATTTCTTTAGTGGTGCTCAAATCGTTTATGGCAGCAAGTTAAAGGTGACTGCTGAAGCCGGTCGTTTCAGTCTCGGTAGCAGTACTGTTCTTGAAAATTTAGGTACTGATGATGTTGCTAACTATCAAGGCGTTGAATTAAATTATGAAGACGGTAAAAAATTCAATATTGGTGCGTCTTATCGTCATTTTAATGCTAGTGGACTCAAAACGGCTGATGGTTACAACAAAGAAGGCAAAATTCAAGACGATGCAGACATTTGGTCAGCCGGTGCAGGTTACAACTTTGATAAGAATGTAAGAGTTTTCTATTCTTATGCACAAAACCCAACTGCTGACGATTATAACAGAGCTTGGACAGGTTTATTGAGTTATAAAGGTGCTGATAAAACTGCCGGTTCTTGGGGAATTTGGGCAGGCTATCGTTATGTCGGTAGAAATGTTGGTATTATGCCTACTTACGATGTTGAACCTTACAACAAGAAAGGTTATGAAATTGGTGTTGGCTGGTCACCGTTGCAAAATACTTTGACTCATTTGATCTACTTCAATGGCAAGAGTTTAGAGACTGATAACGATACTGAAACACTCTTTGCACGTGTTAGTTTCTTCTTCTAATTTAAAAGTACATCATTAAAACGGATAAAATTGAATAAAAAAATTAACTCTCTTTCACAAAATTGTGATTGAGAGTTTTTTAATGCAAAAAATTTTTGTTAATTGTTAATTATTCTTTCTGAACTTCTCCATAAATTCAGCGAGTTTTTCTGCGCCTTCAATCGGCATTGCATTATAGATTGACGCACGCATTCCACCAACTGATCTATGACCTTTAACGCCGGATAAATTATTTTCAAGTGCCTCAGCAACAAATTTTTTCTCAAGTTCTTCATTCGGCAGTCTAAAAGTAACATTCATAAATGATCTACTGTCTTTATCAGCGTGACCACGATAAAAACCGTCAGAATTATCAATAGCATCATAAAGTAATTTAGCCTTCTTTGAATTACGATCAGCCATTGCATTCAAGCCGCCTTGATCTTTGATCCATTTAGCAACTTTACCGACGATATAAATCGAAAATTCCGGCGGTGTATTGTAAAGCGAATCTTTTTTAAAGAATGTATCATAACGGAGCATTGTCGGAAGAGTTTCACGAGACTTTTCGATCAATGATTTTTTTGCAACGACGAGGACGACACCTGCCGGACCAAGATTTTTTTGAACACCGGCATAAATGAAATCGAATTTGTTAAAATCATAAGGTCTTGATAACATATCGCTTGACATATCAGCGATCAATGGAATGCCGTTTGTCTCCGGTATGTAATGAAATTCAGTTCCGTAGATCGTATTGTTATTGCAAATGTGAAGATAAGCAGCATTCGGATCAATTTTCAATTCGTCTTGCTGCGGCACGTGATGAAAGCCGGTTTCTTTACTTGACGCGGCGATCTCACCAACTCCTAAAGTTACAGCCTCTTTATAAGCATTAGTTGAAAATGTTCCGCTTAAAATGTAACTGCCTTTGTGATCAGTTGATGCAAAATTCATAGGGATCATTGCGAATTGCAAAGACGCTCCGCCTTGAATAAATAAAACTTCATAGTCATCACCGAGATTCATTAACTCTAAAATATCAGCTTTAGTTTGTGCGTGAACTTCTGCATAAGGCTTTGAACGGTGACTGATCTCAATGATCGACATTCCGCTGTTATTGAAATTCAAAAATTCTGCTTGTGCCTCTTTCAAAACTTCGATCGGTAATGTCGCAGGACCCGGATTAAAATTATAAACTCTGTTTGCTTCTAATTTACTCATAAAAAAAATTCTCCTCATAAAGTTTTTTTGCGCCGTTTATTATAACACATTTAAAACTTTTGAAGAGAAAATTTTTAGTTAGATTTAAATTATTTCTTTTGTTGAGAATATGTAAGCGAAGTAACTTTTTCTTGAGAATTAATTTGATCATTGAAATTAAGATCGTCAACAATTAAATTATTTTCATCATCAAGAATAGTTTCTAATTCATCATTCTGCATTCTAAATTCTGCATTATCCACAAACCAATAATCACGTTCAGTATAAGTAGATTTCTTTCCGTTATAATAAGTTGTCGTTTCGCCGGAATAATCAACAACAGTGATCGTCTTCTTAGCCGCATTTTTAAGCGTCAAATTACTTTTTCCGATCGTCAAGATACAATCTTTTTTACTGATCTCAACATTAGTGATCGTCGTTTTCTTACCGAGTTGAATAATATCATTTTCATTTTTTGAAGAATTATAATCCGCTATTGTATCATCACCATCACCAACGGTATAATAGAAAAAGTCATTACCTTTACCACCGTAGATTGTGTCATTGCCTAAACTTGCAGTTATTGAATCAGCACCTTCATCACCGTAAATAAGATCGTTACCTTTACCACCGTTGATAATATCATCGCCTGCACCGGCATTAATTGTGTCGCTGCCTTCACCGCCATTAATTAAATCGTTTAAAGTACTGCCAACGATCGAATCATTACCGAAGCCGCCATTTAAAGTTGTTGATTTACTTCCGGCAATAAGAATATCATTTTTACTTCCGCCTGTTATGATATTTTCGTTATCGTTGCCTTTGATATAAATTGATTTTTTGCGTTTTGAGGCATTAATTTTGACGAGCTTAGAATAATAAATCGCTGATCCGTTAATTGTATCTTCATCAGCATTAGTTAAATTGAGATTTTCAAGATTGTAATAACGTGTTGAAATTTTTTCTGAAGAAGTTCCGGCATTTTCGATAATTGTAATTTTCTGCGGTGTTGCAGATTTTTTAGAAATTTTAACGGCATTCATAACCGTCAACGTTCCGCCGTTTTTGAATTTGAAGACAAGATCAGTATCTTCTTCTTCACCGGTAAGATAAATATCATTGACATCAGCAAAAGAAAGATTTTTAAATTCGATCACGTCTTCACCGGATTTATAATCAGTGATCACGTCATTACCTTTTTCGTAAACAAAATGATCTTTGCCTTTACCGCCGGTTAATGTATCATCACCAAAACGACCATTGATCGTATCTGATCCACTTCCGCCTTTAATTATGTTATCTTGATTATTGCCGGTAATTTTTATACCTTTAGTTAATTTTGAGGCGTTAATTTGTACAACGTAAGAATCAGCAGAATAAACTGTATCCTTGTCCGATTTCAAGAAATATTTTTCAGTAGAATTTTTATAAACTTTAGTATAACCAAGTTCATTACCATTAGCATCAACAAAAGTAATTTTCTTATCTTTGCCATTTTTGATCGTCAAAGTTCCACTGCTTGAATCTAAAATTAAATCGTTGCCGTCAAATGACGCATAACCGCTTGAAAATCTAGTGCCTATGAGTCTGATTTTGTCATTCTGTTTAGGACTATAATCAGTAATAATATCATCGCCACCGTTGTAAATGAAGAGATCGGCACCTTTTCCGCCGGTTAATGTATCATTTCCATATTCACTACCTTTTAAAGTATCGTTACCACTGCCGCCTTTGATCGAAAGCTCATTTTCGTTGCCGATTATGTAAACACCTTTTTTGCGCTTTGAAGCATCAACTTTCTCAACACTCGGCATAGTATTAAGATCGATCGTATCACCATCACCATTAGCAACAATTAATTTCTCCACGCCATAAGTTAATGAAGTTGTAATATTTTCTTGATTAATAATTGTGATCTTCTTTGGCTTACCATTCTTGACAACATTTTTAACAGTCAGAGATCCGCCGCCATCGAAATTTAAAATTATATCATTCTCATCAATTTTTGAATCAATAATAGAATCGTTAATTTTGATCTTATCAGTGCCGGCAACATAATCCGTTATCACGTCGTCGCCACCGTTGTAGATAAATAAATTTTTGCCTTTGCCGCCGATCAAAGTGTCGTCGCCTTCACCACCGACAAGCGTATCATTACCGCTGCCGCCTTTGATTGAATTTCCGCTACTATTGCCAGCGATATAAATTGCCTTCGTGCGATTTTTAGCACTAACAACGCTGTATTGATCGTCAACTGTAACTGTAGCCTTAGATTTATTCGTCAAAGTTAAAAGATCATTTTGTTCAGTGCTTGCCTTCTCAATGATTCCCATTGTTATCACTCCCTTGATAATTTGAATTTAAGCCGAGAACTTTTAAAAAATTTCTAATGAATAATAGTATCAGATCATAAATTTGTCAATGATTTTTTAATTTGTAGTTGAATTTATAAAAATTTCTTTAAAATATTAATCGTAAAAATTTTTTTCAAAGTTAAATTTTTTTCGTTGAGTTGAAATAAAAATTTTCTAATCGAAATTGACATATATTTTTTTGAATGCTAAAATTAATTTAAGCGGTTGTAGCTCAGCTGGATAGAGCAACTGCCTCCTAAGCAGTAGGTCGCGCGTTCAACTCGCGCCAATCGCACCATTTTATAAATAAAAAAACTCCGAAATTAATCGGAGAAAAAATTTTTGAAATGTATGAGCAATGCTTCTTTGCAAAATCACAAAGAAAATATCCTACAGAGTCCGGCAGTTCGTCGGGCTCTTTAGTTTATTCAAATTAAAAAAGCCTCACCACGAGAGCAAGACAAACTTAAATAATTGGTAATGACTAATGGGTAATGGGTAATTAAAATTTATTGCCCATTACCAATTAACAATTACACATTAAAAAGTCTTCTTCCTATCACTCGCAGGTCAAACGATGACTGTTAATCAGGCAATTCTCCTGGCTCCAGGTCATAACTATCTGCGCCTTCTCAGATCAAATTGATCCAATGACATAAATGCAGAATCGCTCGCTGTTACAGTGGCGGGACCGCGTTGGCATTTAACCAACTTCCTTATTGAGTCTTGCGACACCTGATCCAAAAATATTAAATTTTCAACAGTGCAATTTTATGATAAATGATAGCTATTGTCAAGAATTTTTTATAATAAATTTATCTTGTATAAAGTGCTTTGATGTTGTAAGATAAGAAATTATTTTGAGAATTGAGGTAATGAATTTGACTAACAAAAAAATTCGTACAAGATTTGCACCGAGTCCAACAGGTTATATGCACATTGGAAATTTAAGAACAGCACTTTATGCTTATCTCTTTGCAAAATCACAAAACGGTGATTTTATTTTGAGAATTGAAGATACTGATCGTGCTCGTTATGTTGCTGATGCCGTTGAATTTATCGAAAACACTTTAAAACTTGCGAAAATTTATCCTGATGAAGGTCCACATAACGGCGGTGACTTCGGTCCTTACGTTCAGAGTGAGAGAAAAGAAATTTACAAAAAATACGCTGAAGAACTCGTTGAAAAAAATTTTGCTTACTATGAAGAATCAGATAACGGCGTTGCAATTCGTCAGAGAATGCCTAAAACCGGTGAGACAACTTTTTTTGATGTCCTTCACGGCAATATTACAATCGCTAATGAAGAATTAGAAGATCAAATTTTGTTGAAAAGTGACGGAATGCCGACATATAATTTTGCAAACGTCATTGATGATCATTTGATGGAAATTACTCACATTATCAGAGGTGCAGAGTTTATCACGTCAACACCTAAACACGTATTACTTTATCAATATTTCGGCTGGGAACTTCCGACATTTATACATCTTGCGCCGGTTATGGGTAAGGCTGAAGATGGCTCAGTTTCAAAACTTTCTAAGCGTCACGGCGCAACAAGTTTTGGTGATCTGGTTGATATGGGTTATCTACCGGAAGCGATAACAAATTATGTTGCTCTTCTCGGCTGGAATCCTAAAAATACGAATCAAGAAATTTTTTCAATGGATGAGTTGATCAACGCATTTAGTCTTGACGGCTTAAGTAAATCGCCTGCAGTGTTCGATTATGATAAACTCAACTGGATGAGCGGCGAATATTTTAAAAAGATGAGTGATGAAGATTTTGCAAGTGCTGCTGAGAAATTTTTAAGTCTTGATGAAAATCTTTCAAGTAAAAAAGTTTATCTTGCAAGTCTTCTCAAGCCGAGAATTTCAAAATTAAACGAAATTCAAGACACGATCAAATTTTTAATGACGATGCCGAATTTTGACGCTGAACTTTTCATTAATAAGAGAAACAAGGTTAATGTTGAAAAGTCTATCGAAATTTTGACACCGGCTGTTGAAATGTTGAAAGCGATCGAAGAGAATGAATGGACGATTGAAAATCTCAACGAAAAAATTTCAGCCTTCACAACAAATACAGGCTTGAAAGTCGGAACAGTTATGTGGCCATTGAGAATTGCGATCTCAATGCAGAAAGTTACACCCGGCGGCGTTACTGAAATTTTATATCTTCTCGGCAAAAAAATTTCTCTTGAAAGAATGCAGCAAAGTCTTGACAATCTTAAAAATTTATAGTAAACTCTTCAAAGTAATTTGTTGCGGACGCTTGTAGATAATTCCTAATTCCGCATTCCGAATTACGAATTAACAAAGGCGCCTTGGTCAAGTGGTTAAGACTCCGCCCTCTCACGGCGGCTTCAAGGGTTCGAATCCCTTAGGCGTCACCAATATTGAAATTAACAAGAGCACTGTTTAACGGCAGTGCTCTTTTCGGTTTCAATTAATAAAAATTTTTAATTAAGAACTTCATCAATCGAGGCTTTAGCAGCTTCGATCGCAAATTTAATTTCATCACGATTAATTATCAACGGCGGATTAAAATATAAAACATCACCGAGTGGTCGCAATAATAATCCACGTTTTAAGGCACGTTTATAAATTTCATAACCTAAACGCTTTTTTGAATCGAAAGGCGTTTTATTTTTTTTGTCTGCAACGAGTTCGATAGCGTGAATTAAATTCAAATGACGAATTTCACCAACATTTTTATGATCAACTAAAGCGGCGTTGAGTTCATTCGTTAAAAATTTTGCATTCTCAATAGAATTTTGCAAAATATTTTCTTCACGCAAAATTTTTTGTACAGCTAAAGCCGCACTGCAAGCTAACGGATTGCCAGCGTAAGTATGACTGTGCATAAATGCTTTATGTGTGTTATAATCATCATAAAAAGCATTGTAAATTTTATCGCTGACGCAGGTTGCACTCATCGGCATATAACCGCCGGTTAAACCTTTTGAAATGCACATAACGTCCGGCGAAATTTCAGCGTGATCGCAAGCAAACATTTTACCTGTACGACCAAAACCGGTTGCGATCTCATCAGCGATCATCAGCACGTCATATTGATCACAAAGTTCACGAATTTTTTTTAAATAAAGTGGCGGATAAATTTTCATTCCAGCACTGCCTTGCAATAACGGTTCAAGAATTATCGCCGCTGTCTCATCAGCATATTCAGCAAAAACTTTTTCAGCGTCGACGATACATTCACAATGACAATTATCACGACTTTGATTAAATGGACAACGATAACAATCAGGAGCTTTGATCGGAAAAGTTTTTAACATCAACGGACGATATAATTCAGTGTAAAGATCAAGTGCGCCGACACTCAATGCGCCGATCGTTTCACCGTGATAGCCGTCAGTCAAACACATAAAATATTTTTTCTTTGGCTTGCCGATCTGCAGATAATATTGAAAGCACATTTTCAAAGCGCATTCAATCGCCGCTGATCCATTATCATTGAAATGAAATTTTTTAATTCGATCGGGAACGATCTCCGAAAGTTTTTTAGCAAGTTCAATGATCGGCTTGTGAGTGAAATTAGCAAAAATAACGTGTTCAAGTTGATCGACTTGATTTTTAATCGCTGCGTTGATCTTCGGATTGCAATGACCAAGTAAATTACACCACCACGAACTTATAACATCAAGATATTTTTTTCCGTGAATGTCATAGAGCCAGCAACCTTGACCGTGATCAACAACGATCGGCGGAAGAGATTCATAATCTTTCATTTGCGAACAAGGATGCCAAATTAAATTTAAATCTAATTCTTCAAAATTCAAAATATCACACAGCTTTCGTTAATGATGAAATGAATTTTACAACTGCAAAAAATTTCTGTCAACTTATTAAAAATTTTACGTAAACATAAAAAATTTTTTCTTGTAAAATTGTTTTGAGGATTAGAATATTATGACAAATTAGAAAATTTTATTTCAATGTTGCAGGAGTTAAATAGAAATTGAAGAATAAAAAAAGAATAGAAAATCATAGACGCAGAAGAAGCCGTAGCAACCCTAGAATTAGCAATCGTTTTGAATGCAACAAGAGAGGAGGAAAAAGTCATGGAAATCTTGAAGGTGTCAGCTAAATCTAATCCTAATTCCGTCGCTGGAGCTCTTGCCGGAGTGATCCGTGAAAGCGGAAGTGCAGAGATGCAAGCGATTGGTGCCGGTGCGCTGAACCAAGCGGTCAAAGCGGTTGCTATTGCCCGTGGCTTCGTTGCACCGCATGGCGTAGATCTAATTTGCATTCCTGCTTTCACTGATATTGAAATTGATGGCAGTGAACGAACAGCAATTAAATTAATCGTTGAACCTCGTTAAAATTAAAATGCAATAAATTTTTTTGCGTAATGCTTATTTAACTACGATTTTGAATGACGCATTACGCTTTGTTTTTTATCGAATTTAATTTTGATAAAGTCGCATATGTATTGTTACAGTGCAATTTAAATTCTTAATTGCTCCGAGAAGATTTATTTAAAAATTTTATGAGCAACTCGGAATTAATATGAGGAGAAATTTATGGCTAGTGACTTGCATACGCATACAAATTTTTCAGATGGAAGTTTTTCACCTGAAGAATTACTATCAGCGGCAAAAAAACTTAATTTAAAATATCTTGGAATTACTGATCACGATACTGTTGATGCAATTTCTCATCTTTATGAAAATGGTTTATATCCGAACAAAGGCATTCGCATAATTCCGGGCATTGAGTTTAGAGCAAATAATCCCGATCACGATGTTCATATTGTTGGTTATAATATCGACATTTACAACGGAACTTTGCAAGATAAGCTGAATGAAATTACTGAGTCAAGATGGGAAAGATTTAGCGAAATTATGCAGAGACTGCAAGAGAATGGATTTCAGATCAAAGAAGCAGACGTTTTGAAAATCGCCAACACGAGTAAATCAATAGGTCGATCGCACATTGCAAGAGCGATGGTTAAAGGCGGTTTTTATAAAACTGTTCGTGAAGTATTTGAAAATATGTTGCAGAAAGGTAAGCCTGCTTATGTTCCGCGTTATCTGCCTGAATTTGATGAAATTGTTGATCTCATTCATAATTGCGGCGGAATTGCTGTACTTGCTCATCCAAAATTGATCGGTGATGATAATCTTGTTGAGGAAATTTGTAGCAGTGGAAAGATCGAATCGCTCGAAGTCTTTTATCCTAAGCATACGCCGGAAGATACTGCAAATTATATTCAACTTGCAAAGAAATATAATTTACTTTTAACCGGCGGATCAGATTTTCACGGAATTGCCTCACGTTACGTTAAAGAATTAGGTGAATTTACTATTGAAGATCAATTTGCAGAAAAATTCTATCAGCCTGAGTAAAATTCAATTTGTTGATAAATTTGTTAATATTGTGTGGTGATAATGTTGAGTTCGATATATCAAGAAAATGGCGTGTTTATGTTCATTGATTATTATGAAAAAAAACAGGCTCTATTTAATGCTACAGATTTTTCAAGCAACCATAGCAGAGTAAATTTTCATATCACTGAAAAAAATGGCAAGTCTAATTTTGTATTCTTCAATGACATTTCAAGCCGTCTTTCTGATATACACGACGGATCTATCAATGCAATGATTCGCAATGTAATTTTGTTATCACTACTGCAAGACTTGATTGAAAAGCCACGTATTTATGAAATTCTTTTTTTTGGTGAAAGATCATTGTTTAGCGATCACCTTGCAAAAATTCTTGAAAAATTTAATGATCAAAATCATATGTATTGCTTAACTGATAATGAGCCTCCAAAAGAATTTTCAAATGTCTCATTTATGCCTAAAAATCTTGTATTCGATCAAGTTATATTTCCAAAATCTAAATTTTCAGCTGTTATTCTTGATAATATTAATTTGCAAATGATACCTTTGGACATTGCAACTTCTTTAAAAGTTGGCGGCAAATTATTTTTCATCTCTGATCCAAATTTAATTTCTGAAACGATTTTTTATAATTCAAAAGTGTTTGCATTTGATGAGAAAGTTTTTCTATTTGAATTATGTATGACTGCAGATATTAAAGAAGAATTTTACAGACAAACGCCTCAAGGACAAATTGAAGAGATTAAAAAATTTATTGCCGATCAGTTTGAAGAATTACAAAATGTCATTAAGAAATTAAAATTATTATCTTTTGAGGAACAAAGCAAAATTTTAGATCAGTCGATCAATAATTTGCATAAAAGTGAAAAATTGATCAATGAAATTTACGTTGAACTTAATTCAGTAAATATAAAGCCATATTTTAACGAATTGAAAGAAATATTTATTGATTGCCGCCTGCAGCAAAATCGCAAAAAAAGACAAAAATATTATGAGAAAATCGAAATTCAATATCAAAAAGTTTTACAGGAAATGAATTTATTTGAGGATTTTGTCTTTGAATACAATCTATTAAAGAGGCGATCAAGTTGAAAGGTGATAAAAAAGGCGCATATTGTATTCTTTCTTCCGGCGGCTGGTGGAATCAAAGACTTTTGAAAGATTGTGGCGTTATTCCCTATCTCTTGCAAAAGAATTATAATTTTCATTCGGTTTTAGTTGGTTACAATGCTAAACCGTCAACGCTTTCATATCTTGATAAATATCTTGACGGCGTAGAGATTGATTTTTTGCCGGACGATAAATTAGAAACTCGTTTGCAATATATTCACGATCACGCAAAAGATATTGACTTGCTAATTTTGTATGGAGCTTATCCTCGTTATGTTCCGATAGTTAAATATTATCGTGAATTGCGTCCTAATGGTAAAGTTTACTTAGCAACCGATGCAAATACTCATTGGATGGATCGAATTGATCACGATGCTATTGAGTGGCGGCAATTTTTAAATCAATGTGATGTTATCGCTGCAAGCTGTCGCAAGACTCAAAGATATCTTAGCATTAAATGGTCAGCAGTGATTGAATTAATTCGTAATGGCTGGTATAATTTCGCTGATGTCAATTTTGATAATGTTTTCAATCAAAAAGAAAATATTATTTTGACTGTCGGTCGGATCGGTTCAGTTCAAAAACGTACTGAATTACTTCTTGAAACATTTGCTGCTTGCTATGAAAAAATTCCTGATTGGCGTGTTCGTTTAGTCGGAAAGATCGAAAAGAATTTTGATACATTTTTAGAAAACTTTTTTGATCGTTTTCCTCAACTTAAAAATAAAATCGAATTTACGGGACTAATTGAAGATAAGAAAACTTTGATGGAAGAATACAAGAAAACTAAAATTTTCACAATAACTTCTGACTTTGAAGGCGGCACTCCGAATGTCATTGCAGAAGCACTTCACGCCGGTTGTTACATAATTACTTCTGATGTTGACGGTGCTTTAGATGCAACTGATGAAGGCAAATGCGGATCGATCTTTCCGGTTTATGATCCTACTGCCTTTGCTGATATTTTGAAACGTGTTTGCAATGATAAAAAACTTATCAAAAGTGGTGGACTAAGAGCATTTGAATATGCTCGTGAAAGTTTCGACGCTGAAAATATTGTAGATCACTTGTACTATTTGTTGTATAATATTAAGATGAATTGAAGATTTTCACATAACTATAGTCTACGAACAGATAGGAAAAATTTATAAAAATCGAAAGAAGGTGATAAATTTAAAAGCCTTATGATAAATAAGGTCGGTGCTTCAAATATTAGTTCAGAAGAAGTCGCTGCAGTCATTGAAAAAGATGACGAGAACTGGAACTGCCACCGCTAATTGTTATAAACCGAGCGAGAACCAAGCAATGACAGTTTATACATTGGACAGACAGACTTAAAAAATTTTTGCTAAAT
>JAFUZV010000174.1 GCA_017476425.1 Selenomonadaceae bacterium | reverse complement strand
CAGATAGACAAAAGAAAAGTTTCAGAAATGAAACACAGGATGGGGCATCGTCCTGCGAAGTAGATCAAGTAAGACTTCAAATTTGAAGCATTGATTGTTAATAGCGGAATCCGCCGAATTTATTCGTGCGGAGTATGTCAAACAGACGATTATGCTACAACTTATGTTGACGTTCTCAAAGGTTGTAAAGCAATGCTTGAAATTATGCGTCACGAATTGAAATAATCGCGGCAATTCTACCGGTTTCATTTAATCCTGCTTGATGAGCCGCACGATATGAGAAATACCACGAAGATTTACAACAAGTGCATTCACGTGCAACGTCGATATTCTCCTCAAGCATTCCGGCTTCAATCAACTGAATTAAATTTGCTTGCCATAAATCTGCATAAGTTTTTCCGTCACGATTGATAATTAATTTGTCAATGTGATTTGGAAAGGCTTTTTTTATTGCCTCAATGACATTTTCACCAACTTCATAACAGCAAGGACCGATTGACGGCGCAATACCTGCAAGACATTTCGTCGGATCAGTTCCAAATTCGTCAGTCATAGCCATTAAAGTTTTTGCAGCGATCTTTTTAACTGTACCTTTCCAACCGGCGTGTGCAATTCCAACAGCTTTATTATCAACGTCGACGAAAAGCACAGGTACACAATCAGCAAAGCACAACATTAACGGAAGATTAGGCGCATTCGTGATTAGTGCATCGGTATACTTGATCGCATCGTCATAATTCATTGCTCCACGTCCACGATCACTTTCATCAACACGAAAAATTTTATCTTCGTGGACTTGATTCGGTGAAATTATATCTTCAGCCTTAAGATCAAGTGAATTTGCAAAAAGTTTTCGATTCTGCAAAACATCTTCAGCATTATCACCAACGTGCAATGCAAGATTTAAACTATCAAACGGCTTTTTACTAACGCCGCTTAATCTCGTTGAAATAGCGTGAATAATTAAATCATCAGGAAAACTTGAAAATTTTCCGTGCCAAAAATTTTGTCTGTATTGTCTTAAAAAGTAACTCATTTGATCACCTCGTCAAAAATTATATCCAAGTTGTTTAGCCTTCATTAAATCATTTTCAGCGGCGGAATTATTTCCAAGTTCTTTATAACAAAGTCCACGAAAATAATAAGCCTGCGCAAAATTAGGATTGAAATTTATAAACGTCGTGAAGTCCTTAATTGAAAGATCGTAATTTTGAAGTGCAGAATAAGCAACAGCACGATTATAATAAGCGATCGCAAAATTTTCATTGAGATTAATTGCTTTTGAATAATCTGCAACCGCTGAATTAAAATCACCAAGATTGATATTTGCATTGCCGCGATTATAATGAGCAATAGCATAATTCGGCTTGATCTGCGTCGCAATATTACAATCATCAAGCGCACGTTTAAAATCATTTTTCGTAAGATAAACCATTGCACGGTTGCTATAAGCCTCAGCGAAATTTTTATTTATGCTGATCGCCTTGTTAAAGTCATCAAGTGCACCGTTAATATCTTGTAAATAGTAACGACTCAAGCCGCGATTGTTATAAGCCACAATAAAATTTTTATCAAGTTCAATCGCTTTGCTGAAATCTTTAGTCGCTTGATCATAATTCTGAGTATTGAGATAAGCAAGTGCACGATTGTAATAACTCAATGAATAATTAGGATCTATTTTGATCGCCGAATTGCTTTTTTCAAGTGCATTATTATAATCATCAAGATCGTTACAAATTGCAGCGATATTTGAAAGTGCAATAACATTTTTCGGATTCAATTTCAAAGCCTCATTATAATATGCAAGTGCTTTTTCAATTTCACCGTTTATGTAACATTTATTACCTTCGTCAACTTTCTGATTCGATAAAAAATCTTTGTCAGCCTCAGCAAATTTTCCCGCAACTATTTTATCAATCTTTTGAGATTTTTTTGACTCTGCTAATTGTCTCTTGAGATCAGCGATCATTTTTTCTTGCTCATTAACTGCCTTTTGAAGTTCCTTATTTTGATTGACAAGCGTTGATCTTTCTTGTACACTTCGATCTAACCATTTATTAATTTCATTCGTTTCAATATTTGCTTCGATCGTCGCACGAATTTTTACGCCTGCACCTTCACTCGTCGTCAATGTCTGATAATCAGTCTTCAAAACTTTTAAAATTCCATTCGTCATTGTGACAATTTCATCGTCTATAAGCCTAAAATTTTCCATTCGTGAATAACTTTGAATGTAAATTCCGGCTTGCTCTTGTGCATTACGCTGTGCATAAGCCTTAGCTCGTTGTTTAGCAATGTCAAGCGTTTCAAAGTCGCTCATAAAATATTCTCCAACGCCGATATAAGTTTTGATCTCAGCTTGTGCAGTTGAAATTAAAATGCTTAAACCGATCGAAAAGATCATAGCGAATTTGAAAAAATTTCTTCTGATCATCTTGTTCACCTCTGAAAAAATTTTTTGATTTAATGATAACTTTTTAAAAATAATGCAACTAAAGAAAAAATTTGTCAAGCGTTAAATTTCTAGGACTTGTTGAATAACTTATTTTAACCAAATTAAAATACAAGCTATGTGTATAAATGCAAGATACCTATTAGCTAATTTATCATATCTTGTCGCAATTTATCTTCTGAAAGAAACATTCTACCAAGTGACATTCTTTATATTGTTCCTTGTCAAATTTTATTTCTTCTTTGCGATTCTTTCGCGGCTTTATACAATCTATGCCGCCGAATTTGCGAATTTGTCGACGAAGTTCATCACTAT
>JAFUZV010000173.1 GCA_017476425.1 Selenomonadaceae bacterium | reverse complement strand
CTTCAACTAAAATTCTATCAAAATCGACTTCGTGACCGCCGGGTGTCATTATGTTTTCAAAAATTGCAATTCTCATCATTGCACCTTCTCAAAAAAATTTTTCATTTACAGATTTTCGCCGCTTTTGTATAATTTGTCAATGATTAAAAAATTTTGTGAAGTGCATAGGCAAAATTATGAACTACAAAGAATTTTTCACAAGTCTTAAGAATTTGAAACACGTTTATTTATTAAGTGGTGAAGAAAGTTATTATATTGATCGCGGCGTTGAGGACATTCTAAAAAAGATTTTCAAAAATAATGATGAGCGTAAAGACAGTTTGATCAAAATTGATTGTGACAAAAAGATCGATATTAACGAAATTATCGGAGCGATTGAAACGACTCCATTTTTCAGCGATAAGAACGTAATTCTGATCAAGAATGCAACATTTTTCAAGACTAAAGCCGGAACTTCAGAAGAAGATAATAAGTCAAAGAAAAAAGATCCGACTATGGACAGATTGATTGAGGCGATAGAAAATATTTTAGATACGAATTTTGTTATATTCACTACGAAAGAGACTGCAGACAAGCGAAAGAAAATTTACAAGTCGATCGCAAAAGTCGGAATAATTTTAGAATCAGAACCGCTGAAGTCGTGGCAAATTGATAATTGGTTAAACTTCACGCTTAAATCTCTAAAAAAGAAATTTGATCCTGAAGCACAAAAATATTTTATGGAAACGATCAGCATTTTGCCGGAAATATCGCTTAACTATTTAGAAAATGAATTAAAAAAAACTGCGCTTTACGTTGAAGGCACAGTTATAACAAAAAAAGATTTACAATTAATGATGGCAGAACCGCCGGAAGTTTCATCATTTGCACTGACGGACGCGATCAACGAAAAAAATTTCAAAAAATCAATGTACTTACTCAATGCGCAGATAAATGAAAATAAAGAAATTCCATTGATAGCATTGTTAGTCCGTCATATCAGACTATTAATCAGAGCAAAACATTTTATTAAGCAAGGTATTAAAGGTAAAGCACTCGGAACGCCGTTAGCATTAAATCCATTTATCGCAATGAAGATCGGTGAATCTGCAGCAAAATTTTCGGACTCAACGCTTGAAGAAGTATTTTTAATGCTTGCGGACGCAGATTATTTTTATAAAACGGGTAAAGCAGGCTCAGAATTTTTAGAGAAAATCATCAGAAAGCTGATCACTTAAATAAAAAATCTCTCGCTGAATGATCTCAACGAGAGAAATTTTTTTGTCGATTTTTATTTGACTTTTAATCACTGCAAAAGACTTAAAACACTACTAAGGTTTTGATTTGCTTGTGCTAACATCGATTGCGCTGCTTGACTTAAAACATTTTGCTTAGTGTATTCAGTCACTTCTTTTGCCATATCAGCATCACGCATTGTTGATTCTGCAGCTTGAGTATTTTCTTCTTGAGTGGTTACATTTGCTTGAGTATATTCAAGGCGTTGAAGATATGCTCCCATATTAGTAGCTTCATTGATAGAATATTCTAAGGCGTTATTAATAATGTCAATGGCATCTATAGCTTCTTTTTTATTGTAAACATTTGCTTCATTGATTCTGAGAGCTTTACTACGCATATCTTCTATATAAAAATTGATTCTCTGATTCGCTTTTGTCCCATGTTGAATCCACAAAGGATTGCCATCGGTATATTCATCTATTTCACGATATTGATAAACTTCTACTTCCGATTCTTCTAAAACTACATTATTTACATCTCTTGCCGGAATTGTTTTCATTACAACTCTCTCTTGATATAAACCTTTATCATAAAAACAAAATTCACAATTATCATCTTGTTTAAGGAAATAATAATTACCATCTTTTCCTTTTGCCATACGAACATCATGACTTTGATCAAGTAATATACTATTTTCATTATCGGAAGTTCCGCCATAATAAGAGGAAGAAGTTTTAGGTTTTCCACTAGCTCCAGAAATTCCTTCAAAAATCCTTTCAATAAACTCTTTTTGAGTAGATCCAAAATCTGCTAATCCAACTTCATATTGTCGTGAACCATATCTTCCAGCTGCACTACCATAAGTTGTTTCAGATGACTCTGTATTAAATTTTATATTTATGAATTGGTTACAACGTCCACATAAAATTGTAAATCCTTGACCATTTAAAGTTGAAACACTTTCTTCATCGGCAAAGTCTATTAATTTTCCATTTGGATCACTCATTAATGAAAAATCAACTTTAACGGCTATTTTTGAAGATGAATTTGGTTGTGTCCCAACAAATACTTTTTTGCAAACACTACCATCATATGAAGTATTCCTGCTAGCTATTTTTATTCCATTTGAAGTAGTTCCATCTTCTAACTGAACACCAGATACAGGTGTAAAAGCATCAGCTATTTTGGTTACAGAATTATCAATTGTTATTCTTTGAATATCTTCAACTTGTTGTTCAGGATAATGGATAGTTTCTATTCTAGTTCCGGTTACAACAGTTCTAGTTTCGACATTTCCAAGTATAGTTTTATGTGTCAAAGCACCTTTTGCATATGTTCCATCAAGAAGAGTTTTTCCATTGTAAGTTGTCCATTGTGCAATCTCGTCGATCGTTGCACGTCGTTGATCAAATTCTTTTTGAATTATTTCGCGATCTTTGTCAGTATTTGAATCATTCGCCGCATTAATCGCAAGTTCTTTTAGCGATCTCAATTCTTCAACAATTTTTTCAATTCCATTGTGTGCAATTTTAAAAAGTGCCGATCCATTTTGCACATTTTGAATATCTTGCTCCAGACTTC
The DNA here is from genome assembly GCA_017476425.1 of Selenomonadaceae bacterium. Lineage (GTDB taxonomy): Bacteria > Bacillota > Negativicutes > Selenomonadales > Selenomonadaceae > Quinella. The sequence goes on along the minus strand of JAFUZV010000173.1, from coordinate 1,772 downwards.
TGATCTGTTCACGCATTTTTTCACTGATTGCAAATGTTGCAGTGTCATCTGATGCTCCGACAATTCTTTGACCACTTGAAACTTTTGCAAGTGCTTTGCCAATTTTAGTAATATTCTTGTTGAGTTCACCAAGTGACATCATTGCAGCCGAATTATTTAAAAGTGACATCGCCATAAAATCATCTCCTTGACTAAAAATTATTCCATTAATATAAATTCCTACAACAATATTTCGAAAATAGAAACTTTTATACTTATTATGATCCAAAATTAATAAGAAGTCAATAGTTATTTAATTTACTTTAACGGTTATATAAAAAATTTGCTGATAATTTTCAGATCAACAAAAAATTTTTAATTATTTTTCCAATTGAAGTCGAGTTGCTTTAATGACGTTTTGCATTAACATTGCAACCGTTAATAAACCAACTCCACCGGGTACAGGTGTTATCGCTGAGGCGATCTCTTTTGCATTATCGAAATCAACATCACCAACTAATTTTTTCGGAGCAATTCTATTAATTCCAACGTCAACGATCACTGCGCTGGGCTTGATCATATCTGCTGTTACAAATTTAGGTTTACCGATCGCCGCAACTAAAATATCTGCCTCACGTGTAACTTCAGGCAAATTTTTTGTATGTGAATGACAAACAGTAACGGTTGCGTGTCGACTCATCAACAAATGCAGCATAGGTTTACCGACGATATTTGATCTGCCGATTATAACTGCACGTTTACCATCGATCTCAATTCCTGCAAGATCAAGCATTTTCAAACAACCGGCAGGTGTACAAGGTACTAATGTTGGTGAACCTGTGACGAGTCGTCCGACGTTATAAGGATGAAAGCCGTCAACATCTTTCAATGGATCAATTCGATTTAAAATTTCTTCTTCGTGCGCTTTAATTGCTGTCGGCAATGGTAATTGTACTAAAATTCCGTTGATCGATTTATCAGCATTCATTTCGTCGATCTTTGCGATCAATTCTTCTTTCGTTGTTGATTCTGACATTTCAACAACTTCTGATCTAATTCCGAGCTCTTCGCAAGTTTTATGCTTATTTCTGACGTAAACTTGTGATGCAGGATTTTCACCGACGATCACAACGGCTAATGATGGCGTAACTCCGAATTTATTTTTGAGTTCCTCAACTCCTAATTTAGCCTCTTCTTTGATCTTTAATGAAAATTCTTTTCCTTCTAAAATTCTTGCTGTCAATTTCTTCACCTCTAATTAAATTTTCTGTTATAATAACATTTCAAAAATAATTTTGCAAGAATTGAGGTTGAACAGTGAACGCATTTTTTGTTGCATTACAATTTTTAACGAGAATTTTTTTGATCAAGCAAACGATCTGGACTGAAGAATCATTCGGCAAGAGTGTAAAATTTTTTCCGGCGATCGGTGCAATACTTGGAATTTGTTATTTAATGATAATTTTTTTTGTTAATTTTTTGATCGCCGGTGAAGTAGATTTTTCAATGCTCCTAACAAATTTACAATTTCCGGCATTGCAAGCAGCGATCATTTTGACTTCAATAGCAATTTTAACCGGTGGCATTCATTGCGACGGTTTTATGGATACTTTCGACGGACTATTTAGCGGGCGTGATCGTGATCGTATGCTTGAGATTATGAAAGATAGCCGTGTTGGAGCTTTCGGCGTTGTAAGTTTTGTTATGCTGTCGATCTTTGAATTTTCAACGCTGTTTGAACTTGCGAACTTGTCAACATTGAAATTTTTATCTGCGATCTATGCTGCGCCGAT
>JAFUZV010000172.1 GCA_017476425.1 Selenomonadaceae bacterium | reverse complement strand
TTTTTATAATTGAAAACTTCTTGACTTTAACGGCATTAAAAAAATATAATATACTTCACGAGGTGATCAAAATGAAAAAATTTTCACGAAGAAATTTTATTAAAGCTACAATCGGTGGACTTGTGATCGCCAGCGGAAATATTTTTTTAGGCTGCAAAGATGAAAATATTTCTTCTACTCTCACAAACGATTTGGAAATTTATCACCTTCGACAGATTATCACTAAAGATTCTTCAACTTCACGAAAAATTATGTTTCAATCAGATGATCAATTAAAAAATCCTATCGTTGAACTTCGTGAACAAAATTCTGATCAGATCGAAAAATTTAATTGCGTTGATTGTTCTTTCACTGATGACGACAATGAAAATATTCAATTCGTCGCTGAAATTTCTAATTTAACGATCAATAAAATTTATGAATATCGAATTGTTGACGGTGATCATTGCACGAACTGGATCACTTTTGAAAATTCCGATCAAAATTCTTTCAAGGCTTTGATCTTTCCTGATTCTCAATGTGCTGATTATGACGTTTGGATTAAACTCGCTAAAGATGCTTACAATCGCAATGAAGATACAAATTTTTTTGTTAATATGGGCGATCTCGTCGATAACGGTGAAGATTCATCACAATGGCGCAGATGGTTTAGTGCAACGGAAGATTTTATTTCAAAAATTCCATTCGTTCCACTCGTCGGCAATCACGAATATTACAATCGTCAATGGCAAGTTCGTCCGGCAAATGCTTATTTCAACTATTTTGATGTTCCGAACAATAACAGCGCAAAATTTAATCGACATTACTATTCTTTTGACTTCGGCAATGCTCATTTTGTCGTCTTAGATAATCAAAACAGTGAACTTGATACAATTAATTTAGAGGACGGCGAAGAAATTATTTCTGAACAAAAAAATTTTCTTAAGCAGGATATGACAGCCACTAACAAGAAATGGAAAATTGTATTAGCACATAAAGACGTTTTGCAATATCGAATCAACGGACGACCTGAACGTCAAGAAGGTTTTAGCGACTTCGGTTTAGAATTTATGCCGCTGTTCGATGAATTGAAAATTGATCTTGTGCTTACTGCGCACTTACATACTTACCGCGATCGTGGAAAAATTTTTAACTTTGAACGAAACGATCAAGGCACTTTATACATATTAACTGGAATTGCCGGCGATGTTCGTTATCCCGGACTCTGGATCGATCACGCACTCGACATTGTAAAAGCTCCTCAACCTGAAGTTGATAATTATTTAACGCTTAATGTAACGAATGACAAAATTGTGGTAAAATGTTTTAATTACGATGGAACGGAAATTGATAATATTGAAATTTCTTAGAGGTCTTTAATTATGGAATTAAAAAAATTTCGCATACGCAGCCTAATATTTTATGTAGTTTATATGGTGATCTTCTATACGATTGTAAATTTTGAGATTGAGCCTTTTAAAAGTTATGAAGATTTCGTAGGTTTGATAGGAAATTTAATCTGTTTTCCTATGTTTTACTACGGTTTAAAATGTCACGACAGTGAGCATCAAAAAGCCTGGAAATGGATGGCTTTAAGTGCATTCATTTATCTGATCGGTGAAGCTATTTGGGCTTATAACGAAAATATTTTAGGCTCTGCTCCTATATCACCTTCAATTTGTGATCTTTTTTACTTTTTGAATACTCTAACTTGTCTAATCGGTATGTTTCTTTACGTTCGACAAATTCAATCAATCAATCCGTTAAATATGGCTTTCGATATTGTAATTTCAGTCTTTGCAGTCGGCGGAATTATTTATAACTTTGTGATTTTATCTTTGCCGCCTGAAGATACTGAAAGTTTTTTAATGCTTTTCATTGATTTATATAATCCCATAATGGACGTTGTATTGTTAATTTGTCTTTTGATTATGCTTTTCGGTACTAAAAATACTAAACTTTTCACTAAACCGAATTTGATTTTAGTTTTTGCATTCATATTAAATTTTGCAATGGATCAGGTCAGCTTACTGGAAAAAACTTTTAATTGGACGTTCGAAGCAATAATGATACCGCTATGGTCGACATTTTATTTTATGGTTGCCTTTACCTCAACGTATTCTGATAATGAAATTTGTATAGTACAATCCAACGAATCGCTTTTGAATGATCTACTTGAATATTGGAAAATTTTATTGCCGTACTTGTTTGCTTTTGTAATACTTTTCATTTTGGTCAGTGAATATATGTTGATCTCACCGCTGTTCCTCTGGGCAATAATTTTGGTTATGCTTTTGAGTATGAGACAAATTTTTATTCTGATCAGTAATCAACAATTAATGATGAGGATTCGCAGCAATGAAGAGAAATTGAATGCGCAGAATTTAGAATTACAAAAATTAAATGCAAGAGTTTCACACGATGCAGAGATAGATTTTTTAACTCAATTATCAAATCGTCGACATATTGATCAGAAGATCGAAAAATTAATTTCGTCAAGATCGAAAGTTGAAAAGCTCGGAATTTTATTGATCGACGTTGATTTTTTTAAGCGAATCAATGATACTTTCGGACATCAAGTCGGTGATGACGTTTTGCAGAAAGTAGCGGCGGCAATTAGAGCATCAATTCGCAATAGTGACGATATAGCCGGACGTTTTGGCGGCGATGAATTTATTGCACTTCTGCCTAATGCCAGCACTGCTGAGACTGAAGCTGTAACGAAAAAATTAGTTGATCTTGTTCACTCTGATGAATATTTGAGAGATAAAGGCGTTACGTTGAGTATCGGGTGTAGCAGCACTTATATTAAGCACGGCAAATTTAATGTAAATAACATTCTCAAGAAGACTGATGATGCTTTGTATACTGCTAAAGAAAACGGCAGAAATCAATATGTTGTTGGTTAAATCGGTGGTGATTTTGTTGATAGAAGCAATAATTACAACCGGTAGAAAATTGCAAACAAATTCGATTAAACTTGCGAAATTGACGGCGGCGAAATTGAAAATTCCATACGTCGATCGGAAAAATTCAGCGATCGAAAAATTTTTTGAAGTTTACGGCGTGAAATATGTTTTAGTTGCAAAAAAAAATTCTCTGCGACTTTGCACAAAGAATAACGAAATATTTTTTCACCCAAGCCTTGCACATTTACGAATCAAAAATATTTTGAATGGTGAAGGCGATCGAATGATCGAAGCAATGAACTTGAAATGTGGAATGAAAATTTTAGATTGTACGTTAGGTTTAGGAGCTGATTCGATCGTTGAAAGTTTTATCGTCGGCAATGAAGGAAATGTTACAGCGATCGAAATAAATAAATATCTTGCTGAAGTGGTTGATCACGGTTTCAAAAATTTTTCTGCTGATAATGTAAACGTTATCGAATCAATGAGGCGGATCAATGTTATCAATGCTGATTATATTGATTTTTTGAAAAGTGCCGCTGATAATTCTTTCGACGTTGTTTACTTTGATCCTATGTTTCGGCATCCGCTTAATAAAAGTGTGAGTCTGAATTTGATCAGAGACGTTGCCGATCATAGAGCGTTGACTATTGAGGCAATTAATGAAGCTGTTCGAGTTGCTAAATATCGCGTTGTTATGAAAGAAAATTCAAGAAGTCTTGAGTTCGATCGATTAGGATTTAAAAAAATTCTCGGCGGAAAATATAGTCCTATTCATTATGGTGTTATCGAAAAAAATTTTTGTCAATCTGCTTAAACGGCAGATTTTTTTGTTGATTAATTTATAAAGTATACAAAAAACTATATACATTAATGTATAGTGGTATACATTGTTTTAAATTATTGACTTTGAATAAATTCACCGTTAAAATTGCATTGTCAGCTGATAAATTTATTATCGGAGTTGAAAATTATGGAAAATGCAATTAATACTGGCGATACGGCTTGGGTCTTGATTAGTGCGGCGTTGGTTTTCATTATGACACCGGCAGTTGCTCTTTTCTACGGCGGAATGGTTCGATCGAAAAATGTTCTAACAACGATTATGCAGTCAATGTTTATTCTCGGAATGGTCAGCGTTGAATTTATTTTGATCGGTTATACAATGGCTTTCGGTCCGGACGTTAATGGTTTGATCGGTGATTTATCAAAGTTCGGCTTGATCGGCGTTGGTTACAATATCCTTGACGGCGGAACGATCCCAGAACTTGCTTTCATTGCGTTTCAGTGTATGTTTGCAGCATTGACACCGGCTTTGATCACCGGTGCATTTGCTGAGAGAATGAGATTTTCAGCTTTTGCAATTCTAATGTTACTATGGGCTTTGCTGATTTATAATCCTATGGCTCACTGGGTTTGGGGTGGTGGATTCTTAGCACAGCTTGGTGCTTTAGATTTTGCAGGCGGATTAGTAATTCACATTTTAAGCGGTGTCAGTGGTTTAACGATCTGCATTTTGTTAGGCAAGCGTCGTGGTTATGGTAAAACGGCGATTGTTCCTCACAATATTCCTATGACAGTTATCGGTGCGGCATTTCTTTGGATTGGTTGGTACGGCTTTAATTCAGGATCAGCACTTGCAGCAAATAATTTAGCGGCTAATGCTTTTTTAGTAACTCATTTAGCAGCTTCAGCAGGTATGCTCGGCTGGGTAATTCCTGAATGGATTCGCAGCGGCAAGCCGACTGTTATCGGTGCAGTTTCCGGCGGTGTTGCAGGTTTAGTTGCAATAACTCCGGCGGCCGGTTTCGTTGATGTTCTTCCGTCGATCGCTATAGGTTTAATCGGTGGTGCGATCTGTTATTCAGCAGTTGCAATTCTCAAAGAACGTCTTGGCTATGATGATTCGCTTGATGCTTTCGGAGTTCACGGTATCGGCGGAATGTGGGGCGCAGTTGCAACAGGACTTTGGGCAACGACAGCG
>JAFUZV010000171.1 GCA_017476425.1 Selenomonadaceae bacterium | reverse complement strand
GGAGCATCCATTGAACTTATAAAAGTCGCTACCGGCTGGTCTGAAGAGCAAATTTTCAAAGCAGCTGTAGATAAATAAAATTTGGAGCTGAGCGGAATGTATTGGTTTGAGTATACGCCGGATATTGAAAAGAAATTTTTTAATTAAACACTAAAAATAATTTTGATATATTTACTGATAATTATAATGAGGTGATAAATTTGAATTTAAATGAAAAAACTGCACACGAATTACACGAAATGTTGACGGCAAAAAAAATTTCCGCTGTTGAATTAACGGAAGAAGTTTTCAAAAAGATCGCTGAAAGTGAAGACAAGATCGGTGCATTCGTAACACTTACAAAAGATGAGGCGATCAAATCTGCTAAGGTCGTCGATGAAAAAATTTCTCACGGTGAAGATATTAGCATTTTAGCCGGAATACCTTGTGCGATCAAAGATAACATTTGCACTAAAGGTATCAAAACAACTTGTGCATCAAAGATTCTTGAAAATTTCGTGCCGCCTTACAATGCAACGGTTATGAATAAACTCAATGCGATTGATCCTGTTGTTGTCGGAAAAACTAATATGGACGAATTTGCTATGGGTGGATCAACGGAAAATTCCGGCTTTCACGTTACACATAATCCACACGATTTAGAGAGAGTACCCGGCGGATCAAGCGGCGGATCAGCGGCGGCAGTTGCAAGTAATGAAACGATCTATGCACTTGGATCAGATACCGGCGGATCAATTCGTCAACCTGCGTCATTCTGTGGAGTTGTCGGACTCAAGCCGACTTATGGTCGTGTTTCACGTTATGGACTTGTCGCTTATGCCTCAAGCCTTGATCAGATAGGTCCGATCACAAAAGACGTTACTGACTGCGCTCACGTTTTGAATGTTATCAGTGGACACGATGAAATGGATTCTACGTCTTCAACTGCTGAAGTGCCGGACTTTACAAAATCACTTATCGCTGACGTTAAAAATCTCAAAATCGGTCTTCCGAAAGAATATTTTATCGACGGTATGGATAACGAAGTTGAAAACGCTGTTAGAAATGCCGCTAAAACTTTTGAAAAACTCGGTGCAACATTAAAAGAAATTTCGTTGCCTCATACTGACGTTGCAGTTTCAACTTACTATTTGATTGCTCCTGCTGAAGCGGCTACTAATCTTGAACGTTATGACGGCGTTAGTTACGGTGCAAGAGTTGATGGCGTTGACGTTGTTGAAATGATGAAGAATACACGATCAGAAAAATTTGGTGAAGAAGTCAAACGCAGAATTATGATCGGTAATTATGCTTTGAGCGCCGGTTATTACGATGCTTATTATCTCAAGGCGTTAAAAGTCCGTACTTTGATCCAAAAAGATTTTATTGAGGCATTCAAGGACGTTGATATAATTCTTGCACCGACTGCACCAACGGCAGCTTACAAGATCGGTGAAATGATTTCTGATCCGCTGAAAATGTATTTACAGGATATTTGCACAGTTCCGCTTAATCTTGCAGGCTTACCTGGAATTTCTATTCC
>JAFUZV010000170.1 GCA_017476425.1 Selenomonadaceae bacterium | reverse complement strand
GTCATATCATTAATATTGAAAAGGATATTGAAGGAATAAAAAAAGCCGCTGTTATTAACACAGGTGCACTTGATTTAATGGCGGAACTTATAAAGCCTGGAATTAGCACATTGACACTTAATAACGCAGCGCACGAATTTATTGTGAGTCACGGAGCTCATCCTTCTTGCCTTGACTATGAAGGTTTTCCGAAAAGTGTTTGCATTTCAGTGAATAATGTTGTCTGTCACGGAATACCATCGAAGAAAAAAATTTTACGTGAAGGCGATATTTTGAATATTGATATTACAACTGATCTTGATGGTTATTTTGCTGATGCGTCAAGAATGTATATTGTCGGCGGCAAAACTTCAATGGAAGCGAAAAAACTTGTTGACGTAACACAAAATATAATGGAAGCCGGAATTAAAGCGGCGCAGCCTTGGCACTTCGTTGGTGATATTGGTGCGGCTTGTGGTGAACTTGCCCACGCAAATGGTTACAGCGTTGTTACTGATCTTGGCGGTCACGGTGTCGGAAAAAAATTTCACCTTGAGCCTTTTGTAAGTCACGATTGCAAAGCTGAAACAGGTATGTTACTTGTACCCGGAATGGTTTTGACAGTTGAGCCTATGATCAATGCCGGTAGCAAAAAAGTTGAAACAGATGCTTATGATTTGTGGACTGTTACAACTCAAGATGGCAGTTTATCAGCGCAATGGGAAAAGACGATTTTGATCACAGAAAATGGCAATGAAGTTTTGGCGTGGTGAATTTTTAAGCGTTAATTATAGAAGTGGTGAAATTTTATGAAAGCAGAAGGAACAAAATTAGCTTATCTTATTGACAGCAAGAAGACTTAGATTATTTCTGTTTATTATGGTGTAAATTATGAAAGAACGATTTGCATTGTTGATCGACGGCGTAGAAATTCGCACGCTTGAGGATTTGCAAGATCATTTTGAGATCAATCAAGTTAAAAAATATTTTTTGAGTGGTGAACTTTTTCGCTGGTTAATTGATCGTTACTATGATACAGATGCAGAGGCAATTAAAAAAATTTCAAGTGATGATGAAGATTTAGAGCGTCGACTTTATGAAGTTTTTGATATTAAATTTGACGTTGAGAAGTATGAACGTCGTAAAAATCGATTGAAGAAATTGAAGACACTGACTAAAGACGGAAAATTTTTATCAAAAGTCGATCAAACTGCCTTCACTCAAGAAGAATTAGCCGATCTTTTTGATGAAAATGTTGATGAAATTTATCTTTGCAATGGAAAATTTACAATTCCGCTTAAACTTCAAAATAAAAAATATATTGGCGTTGGAAATGTTATCGCGATCATTCGCAGTAAAAAACTTGTTGACTTTGATTCGTTGAATATCAAATTTCAAAATATCAATTTCGACGATAAATATAAAATCGTTGAAGCCGGACGCAATGCAAAGAAAATTTTTGATCTCGGCAAGGCGGCGGAAGGTAAAGGCAATCATAAAACGGCGTTAGAATGTTATCAAAAGTCTGCTGATTGTGGAAATATCGACGCAATGAAGGCAATGGCAATAATTTATTATCACGGTCGCGGCTTGAAAGCACAAGAAAAGTCGAAAGCATTTCAAATTTATTATAAGACGGCGACGGAATTTAACGACGCAGAAGCAATGACTAAATTAGCGTGGTGTTATGAACTCGGTGAAGGTGTCGATCAAAATCTTCAGCTTGCACTCAAATGGTATAGAAAAGCCGCTGAAATTGATAATATTGATGCGATTGATGTTTTATTAGGCAACGAATTTTTAGTTAAGAGTGCTTTAGAGAAAAATGAAAAATTTATTGACAAGTGGAAGAAAAAATTATTTGATCTGAATTTGAGAGCGGCAAATGACGGCGATATTGATGCAATGAAATTTTTGGCTTATTCTTATAATCAACATCAGTGGATTCAAAAGGCTTTAGATATTCTCACAGAATCAGCAATAAATGGTGACGTTGAGGCAATGTATCAATTAGCTGAGCTTTACAATAATTTGATAAATGATCCGAAAAAATCTGCTGCTTGGTATAAAAACGCTTTCAAAATTTATGATGAATTAGCAAAGAATGGTGACATTAACGCACTAGAAAAATTATTTATTATGTGCAATAATGGTCTCGGCACTCGTCAAAGTGATAGAAGAGCTTCAGAAATAGCAATGACACTTGCAGAAGTTACCGGTGCTGCTAAATGGATCGCTTATGTTGGTTTTCTCTACTGCGGTCATAGAAATATCAAAAAAGATTCTCAAAAGGCTTTTGAATATTGCAAGTTAGCCGCCGATCACGGTGATATAGATGCAATGAATAGACTTTTTTCAATGTATGTAAATGGTGATGGCGTTGAAAAAGATCTTTTGAAGGCTGAACAATTAAGGCAGAAATTAGGCAGATATTTTCAAAACTACTAAACAATCTGAGGTGAAAATTTTATGCGTGTAACTATCGAAGATGATTTTGATCTTGAGAAGATCGCAAATTGTGGTCAATGTTTCCGTGCAAAAGAAATTGAAGGCGGTGTTTACAGATTCATTAGCGACAAGCACATTGTTTATATTAAAAAACTTCGTGAAAATATTTTTGATGTTTCTTGTGATAATTACGAATGGCAAAGTTTTTGGGAAAATTATTTTGATCTTGCAACTGATTATAAAAAAATTCGTCGTGAAATTTCAAAAGTCAATGATTATTTCAAAGCTGTTACAGATAACGGCGCAGGAATTAGAATTTTGAGACAAGAACCTTTTGAAACGCTGATCAGTTTCATAATTTCACAGCGAAAATCGATCCCGTCGATCAAAACTTCAGTTGAACGTATTGCAGAAAGATTCGGTAAACCGATCACTACGATTTATGAAACGATAAACACTTTTCCAACGCTTGACGAATTACGAAAATCTTCAATGCTTGGACTCTCAAATTGTGCTTTAGGTTATCGTGCAGAATATATCAAAGATGCTATTGATAAAATTTCAAATGGACTTGTTGATCTCGACGACATTAAACATAAAGGTGATAGCGATCTGATCGATGAACTCAAGAAGATCAAAGGCGTTGGTGATAAAGTTGCTAATTGCGTTGCGTTGTTTGCTTATCATAGAGTTGATCGTGTTCCGATTGACGTTTGGATCAATCGTGCGATTGAAATAGATTTCGCCGGAGAAAATTTATTTCTTGAAATAAAAGAAAATGCCGGGATCGCCCAGCAATATGTTTTCTACTACAAAAAATTTTTTACTATTCCTAATGATTTATAAAAAATATTTTTCAAATTAAAAAAGAATTTCTGCTTATCAATGTGGAAGTTCTTTTTTATTGATCATTTTTTAAGGTGAGCAATCAAATTATTAATTGTCTCTTTCATATTCTGATCTTTGCTTTGTTCCGATTTAATTTTTTCGTAAGCTCTCAAAACCGTTGTATGATTCAAGCCGCCGAAATATCTTGCGATTGATGGCAATGATGCCGGTGTAAGTTCTCTACAAAGATACATTGCAATCTGTCTCGGTTTTGAAAATCTCGGTGCACGAGTTTTTTTGTGCAATTCGCTTACTTGTAAATTGAAATACATAGCAACGATTCTTTCAATATCTTCAATCGAAATAGGTTTTTTAAGTGCCTCAGCATCGATTGATTTTTTACTGTCTTCAATGATCGACAAATCAAAATTTTTATTCGTCAATGAAGCAAAAGCAACAACACGAGTAAAAACGCCTTCAAGATCACGAACATTAGTATCAATTTCAGCAGCAATTTTTGAAATAACTTCATAAGGAACTTTGATATTTTCCAAAAGTGCTTTTTTCTGCAAGATCGCAATTCGTGTCTCAAGATCAGGCTTTTGAATGTCAGTAACAAGTCCCCAATCAAATCTTGATCTCAAACGTTCTTCAATTCCGTCAACGTTTTGAGGATGACGATCGCTTGACAAAACGATCTGCTTGTCAATGTTATAAAGTGAATTGAAGGTGTGAAAAAATTCTTCTTGTGTTGAGTCCTTGCCGGCGATAAATTGAATATCGTCAACAAGCAAAACATCAATCGATCGATATTTATTTTTGAACTCACCTATTTTGTTATCACGAAGAGCATTAATTAATTCGTTAGTGAATTGCTCCGAAGACACATATAAAATTCTTTTCGTCGGTGAACTTTTGATTATTGCATTGCCGATAGCGTGCATAAGATGAGTTTTGCCGAGACCAACGCCGCCATAAATCAAAAATGGATTATAAGCCTTACCGGGCGTTTTGCTGACAGCTAAAGCTGCGGCGTGTGCAAATTCATTCGACTTGCCTATTATGAAATTGTCGAAAGTATATTTTGCAATCAAAGATGAAGAGTCTGCAGGCGCAACTTGTCCTATATCGTCATTTAAATTTGTATCAACAGTAACCGTTTCAGAAGTTGATGAATTTATTGACAGCGTTGTTTGAAGTGAATTATCTTTTGATCGTGAATTTTTTTTCTTGTCGTTATGAATTATTTTTAAAGTGATCGAAAAATGTTCACCGGTTAAATTATAAATTGCTTCTTCAATTTGAGAAATATATCTTTCTTCGATCCATTGCTTTTGAAAGTCCGTTGCAATTCCAAGCGATAAAACATTTTTTTGTAAAGAGATCGGAGTCAGCGGCTCAAGCCATTTTTGACAGGCAATTTCTGAGATCGTTTCTTGTGCTTTGACGAGAACTTGTTTCCAAAAAATTTTTAATTGTGACGAGTCCATTAAATAACCTCTTATCATATTTGAAATTCAAATGATCAATTTCAAAAATTTTTTTTGATAGCTGAAGGATAAATTATTTTAACAAATTATGATATAAAAATAAAGTGATTCGATCAAAAAGAAGGTTATATGAATCAAGTACAGAATATAAATTAAATTAATAAATGTTACTGCAAAATATTTTGATCGAAGTCTCAAGAAGAAAATTTTTTGTGAGGTGATAAAATGCTTTATGCGATGATAGATGTCGGATCAAATACGATTAGAATGGCTGTTTATGAAATTGACAGCGATCGAATTGAAATGATTATGAAACGAAAGAATGCTGTTGGACTTGCATCATACGTTAGAGATGGTATTATGCGCCGAGAAGGTATTGAAAAAGTTGTTGAAATCATAAACGGCTATAATGAATTTCTTAATGATTTTGGTATTTACAAAGTTACAGCATTTACAACGGCGGCGATCAGAAATGCGATCAACGGAAAGCAAGTCGTTGATGAAATTGCATATCGAACGGGCAGAGAAATTCACGTAATGACCGGCGATGAAGAGGCAACTTTTGATTTTATCGGAGCAACTCACAATCTTGTTGATGAAGATGGACTTTTGATCGATATAGGCGGCGGCAGTACTGAAATAGTTTACTTTGAAAATCGATCTATCAAAGTCAAAGTCAGCTTACCGATCGGATCGCTTTCATTTCATACACGTTACACCGGAATACATATTTTGCCTTCAGCGTCTGAATGTAACGAAATGAGAGCTGAGGCAGAAGCAACAATTAGTGCTGTAAAAGAATTTCAAGAAGTTACACACGCACAAATTTGCGGAATCGGCGGAACTTTTAAAGGTGCAATGGCTTTGTATAATTCAATGTTCGGACTTCCGAAAAAAAATTCACGAATGGAAGTCAAACGAATGACTGATATACTTTGGAGATTTCAACGTGAACACGAATTGACTCAACAAGATAAAATTTTATTGATGAAAACTGTTCCTGAACGAATGCATACATTTTTACCCGGACTTATAATCGCTGATGTACTTGCTAAACGTTTTAAGAGTATGCACATAATTTTCAGTGATTCCGGTGTTCGTGAAGGTTACATTTATGATAGAATAATCGATAGTGAAGATTTTAATTAACAATAAAAAAAATAATTTAAGTGAGGTATTTTTAATGGAAAGAACTTTAGTATTGATCAAGCCGGATGCAATCGCAAATAATCATATCGGTGATATTATTAAACATTACGAAGGCAAAGGCTTTAAAATTGCCGCAATGAAATTGATGAAGATGACAAAAGAGATCGCCGCTAAACATTACGCTGAACATATCGGCAAGCCGTTTTATAATGATCTCGTTGAATTTATGACGGCAGATCCGCTTGTTGCAATGGTTTTAACCGGTGAAAATGTCATTGCAAGAGTTAGAGAAGTCAACGGCGCAACGAATCCTGAGAAAGCCGCTGAAGGAACGATCAGAAAACTTTATGCAGACAGCGTTACTAAAAATGCTGTGCACGCCTCAGACAGCCCGGAAAATGCTAAACGTGAAATTTCGATCTTCTTCAGTGAAATTGAAATTGTTGGTTGAGGTGATCGAAATGTCTAAAATTGATCAAGCAGTGGAACTTCATGCAAAAGGTTATAATTGCTCTCAATCAGTAGCTTGTATATTTGCTGATGAGATCGGCGTTGATAAAAAAATTTTATTTCGTGCAAATGAAGGTTTCGGTGCAGGTGCAGGAACTATGGAAGGAATTTGCGGAGCACTTTCGGCGGCAGTAATGATCGGCGGATTAAAAAATAGTTCTGCTAATCTTGATTCGCCGAACTAAAAAGCCGGTACAATGAAAATTTCTAAACAACTTATGAAAAATTTCAAAGATAGAGTCGGTGCAATTTATTGTCGTGAGATCAAAGGCAACAATCCTGAGAAAAAAGTTCTTTGCTCTTGTGATGATTGTATTAGAAATGGCGTTAAACTTGTTGAGGAATTTGTGATCAATTAAATGAAATTCATTGAGCTATTAAATTTAATCTTCGAATACGTTATGAATTATGATAAAGAAAACGATTTTCAAAAAGCAAGTGATGAAATACAAAATAAAATTTTTGAACTTCCGAAAAATAATTTTTTAGAATTAATTAATGAAATTGGAATAATACCTGAAGCAATCGGACATGATTCAAAAGAAGAAAAATTATTTTCAAAAGTATCAGAAATATTTTTAGCGCGATGTTTTCTTGAAATAGGGTTAAAATCGACCTTATACATTACACGAGGAAACTGTGCTGATGTTTTAGCCGAGAGTAGATTTCATAATTATTCATTGGTTGCTGATGCAAAATCTTTTAGGTTGAGTAGAACCGCAAAAAATCAAAAGGATTTTAAGGTGGAATCGCTGAATGTCTGGAAACGAAACAACGATTATGCTATTTTATGTTGTCCTTATTTTCAATATCCTCAAAAGAAGAGTGCAATTTATAAACAAGCTATAGATTACAATGTAACTTTATTTTCTTGGGAATATTTTAGATTTTTGATAGAAAATAATATCAGAGAAAATATTGATATAAATCTTTCGTCATTGTGGAATTTTGGAATTATTCGAGCTAAAAATATTTCTTGCGATAAAGCTGAACTATGCTTTTTAGGTGATCAAAATGAATTTTTAGTAAAACAAACAAATCTTTCAAAGCAAAAATTTGATGAAATTTTTAATAAGTTTAAATTTGAAACCTTCTCTCGTGGTCAATCTGAAATTCAGTATTGGGAAAATAAAATCATTGAAGTTAAAAATTATTCTCGTGAAGAGGCAATTAATTCACTACTGAAATCTTTAAAACTGAATGAAAAAATAAATACCATTCAAAATTTTATTAAGGATTTAAAGCCATGATGGATCTAAATAAAATTTATCTTGGCGATTGTAGAGAATTACTCGATCAATTAAAAGATACTTCGATCGATAGCGTCATTAGTGATATT
The DNA here is from genome assembly GCA_017476425.1 of Selenomonadaceae bacterium. Lineage (GTDB taxonomy): Bacteria > Bacillota > Negativicutes > Selenomonadales > Selenomonadaceae > Quinella. The sequence continues at coordinate 16,793 of JAFUZV010000170.1, read as the reverse complement.
CCTTATGGAATTAGTTTTGATTTCTGGGACGTATTGCATAAAAATGGTAACTCTGCACTTTTGGGATCAAGTCCTGCACAGGAAAAAGCTGGAAAAATTTTTAATAAGCGTGGAAAACCATTGAATGGCTGGTCAGAAGCTGATAAAAAAATTCCGATCGAATATTATAATTGGTGTCGATCTTGGACTGATAAAATTTTTCGAGTTACTAAACCCGGCTCATCAGTAATTATTTTTGCCGGTCGCAGACTTTCTCACCGTGCCATTTGTGCTTTTGAAGATAGTGGATTTATTTTTAAAGATATGATCGCCTGGAACAAGGAGAAAGCTGCTCATCGAGCTCAACACTTAAGTAAAATTTTTGAACGACGTGGCGATCTCATTAATGCAAAACGATTTGAAGATTGGAAAGTTGGAAATTTACGCCCGATCTTTGAACCTATTTTATGGTTTATGAAACCTTACAAGAGCGGCGGCACGATTGCCGATAATTTTTTAGAATATAATTTAGGAGCTTATAATGAAAAAATTATTTTTAACTACAATCAAATGGCAAGCAATTACATAAATTTTGAGAGTAAAAAGACTGATTGTGGACTTCATCCAACTCAAAAACCTTTACAACTCATGAAATTTTTGATCGAACTCATTAGTGTTGAAGGTCAAACGATTCTTGATCCATTTGTTGGTAGTGGTACAACGGTTTTAGCTTGCAAAATTTTGAATCGTAATTTTATAGGTTTTGAGATCAATAAAAATTTCTTTGATATTGCTAACAATCGAATAAATGATCATTTAAGAATGGAAAATTTATTTTAAAAATATTTTGGTGCATCATATGAATAAAATTTTACTTGTAATTCCAGTCTTGCTAATTGCAATAGCGATCGGCGGCTTTATCGGTTATTCACAGACAATGAAAACTCCGAACAGTGCATTAAAAATAATCAGAAAGACGATCAACGATCGCAACCTTGATGAATTTAATCGACTTGTTGACGTTGATAAAATTCTCAATGAAGCGGCTGATGAAATACTTGCTGAAAAGATGAATGAGGATACAACGGCTTATTCAATGAAAGAAGTTGCTGACATTTATAATAATGAAGTCAAGCCGGATTTTTTGAATACAACTAAAAAAGCCGTTGATGAATACGTTTCAACGGGAAAATTTACTTTGCCGAATCCTGTTCAGACTAATGCACAACGTTGGTTGAAACATTCCGAAATGAATTCTTGCATTATCGAAAGTATGAGTAAGACGATTATCACAGGTGATACTGCGACGGCAAAAGTTTATTTCAAGAATGAGAAATTGAAATTTGCCTTTGAACTTGAATTATCGCTTGAAAAAACTGCTGATAAAAAGAATTGGAAAATTGTCGGAGTTAAAGGCTTTGAAGATTTCAACAAGGCATTGAAAAGATCGCTTGCAAAGAAACTTGATAGTTTAAATGCTCCGATACGTCGACAGATGGACGAAATAATTAATATAAAAGAACTCAATGCAAGCATAGGTGAAGGCGATGAATACGGTTTTTCGCAGACACTTAAAATTGCAATGAAAGCTGATGTTAAATCTAGTAAACCGCTTTCAAAAATTCTTGGTCGAATAATGATCGACGACGGACAAGATCGAGATAATTTTGCACCGTTTACAATCGATATGGCTTATCATCCTCAAGGCTTGCAGACTTTCAATATCAACAAAGTTTTAAATCCATTTGTGCGTGGCGACGTTAATATTATGAAGCACGGAATGAGGCGGAGTCAGTTGCATACAGAGATCGACGAAATAATTTTTCTTGACGGATCAAATTTAAAAGCAATGACTCAACTGCCTGATTAATGGGTAATGTGTAATTGATAATGGGTAATTTATTATGAAAACTGGTCAACAGCAAGAATTATTTTTGAATAGCCTGCTTGCCTTGATGGCAGTAGGTATTTTTTTTGCGTCGAAAATTTTTGTGCCGACGAAAATCATTTTTATCGCGGCGATCATTTCAGTTATCACGGCAATTTATTTAGTGATTCGTGAAAATAAATTTGCTTTCGTTCCTTATTTAGTAATATTCTTTTTGATCGGCGTTGCAAGATTTCAAGTTGTCGATCATTTACCGCAGAATGATATTTCAAATTTCAGCGGTGAAGAAATTACGATCAATGGAATGATCACAGATCAGCCGCGAATACGTTTAAATGCTGATAATTCCTATTCAGTCAGATACATAGTTGAAGTTGAAATGATCACGAAGTCACAAGAAAAAATTTCAGTCAGCGGTAAAATTTACGTTAATTCTTATTTCAAAGACGAATCACAAATTGATCCTGCAAGAATCGGCGATAAAATTTCGGCTTATGGTTTAGTTCGTCGTCCGTTAAACTATAATAATCCCGGTCAGCTTGATATTGTAATGATGATGAAGACTGACGGAATAACGGCGACTTTTTCAGTGAGAAATTCAAGCGTTGAGATTGAAGAAGTTGACGGCGATTTATGGATAAAATTTTTACGATTAATGGCGGCGATTCGTGAACATTACAAAGAATCAATGCAAAAAGTTATGAGCAATGAAGATGCAGCGGCAATCTTTGCAATGTTATTCGGCGGCTATGAAGGATTAAATCCGGAACTTACTAAATCATTTGTAACAACCGGCATTGTTCATATATTATCAGTCTCAGGATCACATATGAGTTTATTAGCAGCGACAACAGCTTGGCTTTGTAATATGTTCGGCTTGCGGCGTTGGTTAAAAATTTTCATAGGTTTATTTATAATTCTCTCTTATTCGATCCTCTGCGGTTTTATATTTCCGGTCATTCGATCTGCAATAATGGGATTTTTAGTCTTCTTTGCAACGTCGTTTGAGTATGGAAGTAACAGCCGACGATCATTAACATTAGTTGCAATGTTGATTTTGCTTTATTCACCGCTGTCGTTATTTCATATCAGTTTTCAATTATCATTCTTAGCAACAGCAGGAATTTTATATTTGTCAGAGCCTTTAAAAAATTATCTCTTGACTTTAAATTTTCACGAATTTTTTTCAATGTCATTCGCTTGCACAATTTCAGCATTAACTTTCACTCAACCGATCGTCGCTTACTATTTCAACAATCTTGCAGTCAGTGCTTTGATCTCAAATTTAATTGTCATTCCGATCATTGAGATGATAATTATTTTTGGATTATTCGCCGGAATCATTGGACTGATCATTTCGCCGATCGCTAAAATAATTTTTCTGATTGATAGTCTTGCACTCGGTTTAGCGTATGAACTCAACAAATTAATTGCAAATTTGCCATTCAGTAATATTTATTTTCCAACGATTAATATTGCTTGGAGCATTTTATATTATCTTGTACTGCTATTTTTGATTCAAAAGCGTAGATTTAAGAAAAAATTTTTCGATCTCTGTCGTGAGAATATCAAAATAATTCAAATGATCTGCGCAGTGTTGATCGCCTTCATTGCAATGAATGTTATTTATCAAAAAACTCGTCCGCCTCAAATGCAAGTTCATTTTGTTGACGTTCATCAAGGTGATTGTGCATTAGTGATCACTCCGAATGGTCATGCTATGATGTTTGACGTTGGCGGCATTCGTGATCATAAATTTGATATTGGCGATCGCGTCGACATTCCTTATCTTCATCACTATGGAATTACAAAACTTGATTATATTTTTCTGAGTCATTGCCACGAAGATCACGCTGAAGCCGCCGGATCGATTCTAAAAAAAATTCCCGTCGGTGAAATTATCACTGCGGGTGAAAGTAAATCTGATTATGCAACAAGTATGGCGTTAAGCGATCAATCGCCGCTGTTAAAAAATCTTCGTCAAGGTGTTGAGGGTGAAATTTTTGAAGTTGACGGCGTGAAGATCGAAATTATTTTTGCGCCGGTTGATAATGAAATTGCAACAGGCAATGAAATTTCAAATGTTTACAAAGTCACCTTCGGCAATGCAAAATTTTTATTTACCGGCGATCTAATCAAAGAGAATGAAGAAAAAATTTTACGTGAGAATAAAGACATTCAAAGCACAGTTTTAAAAGTTGCTCATCACGGATCAAAAACTTCATCATCAAAAGAATTTGTTGAGGCAGTCAAGCCGACTTATGCTGTTTTCTGCGTCGGTGCTGATAATAATTTCGGTCATCCACGTCCTGAAGTCGTTGAATTAATGGAAAGTGTCAACGCAAAAATTTTGAGAACGGATCAAAATGGAGCGATCGTATTTACTACTGACGGCGAAAGATTGAAAGTTGAAACGCAATTATAATTCTTCACTCAAAATATTTTTCGCAGAGTCTCAAAAGTGTTTGAAGATACCACGCCGCACGCCGATAATCTTCAAATTGCAATGAAGTTTTCAAATTCACACGAACAGAATCAATAATATCCATTCGTCCAACAATATCGATCACTGTTGGATCTGATCCGGCACGATTTTGCAGAAGACGATTATACATTTTTTCACGAGTTAGATATTTTTTTTCAATCTGATTCAAAAGCGTTTCGATTGATAACTGTTGAGCACGCTTTTCACGTTTTCCCATAAGTCACCTCATTAACAAAAATTTTTTGAATTATAACACTTAACAAAATGAGCGTCTACAATTTTTTTTCTTGCAAGAGATAATCAAGTGATTTATAATAAATTGCTTTAAAAATTTTTTGAGGAGAGATCAATTTGTCAGAAAATGTTTTTGATGTTTTAAAAGAACGTGGATTTTTTGCACAATGCACTCACGAAGACGAAGTTAGAGAATTGCTCGGCAGTAAGAAAGTTACTTTTTACATTGGATTTGATCCAACAGCCGATTCACTTCACGCAGGACATTTTATCGCATTAATGGCAATGAGTTGGATGCAAAAATTTGGTCATCGTCCGATCTGTCTCGTTGGTGGCGGTACAGGTACAGTCGGTGATCCTTCCGGTCGCAGTGATTTAAGACAAGTTTTAACTGATGAAATTATCGAACATAACTGCAACTGTTTCAAAAAGCAAATGGCTAGATTTATTGACTTCACGGACAACAAAGCATTACTGATCAACAACGGCGATTGGCTCAGAAAACTCGGTTATATCGATCTTCTTCGTGAAGTTGGTGCACATTTCACCGTCAACAGAATGCTTGCCGCTGAATGTTATAAACAGCGTTGGGAAAAAGGTTTAACATTTTTGGAATTTAATTATATGGTTATGCAGGCGTATGATTTTTATAAACTCAATGCTGATTATGATTGTGTTCTTCAAATGGGCGGCGACGATCAATGGTCAAATATTATCGCCGGTGTTGAATTGACTCGACGCAAGACTGGTAATGCTGTCTTCGGTCTTACGAATAAAATTTTAACTAAGAGTGACGGATCAAAGATGGGCAAAACTGCCGGTGGAGCTCTTTGGCTTGACGCTGAAAAAATTTCTCCTTATGATTTTTATCAATACTGGCGCAATGTTGATGATGCTGACGTTAAAACTTGTTTATCACTTCTGACATTTTTACCTATGGACGAAGTTAATAGACTTTCTGATCTCAAAGATGAGAAGATCAACGAGGCTAAAGAAATTTTAGCTTATGAAGTTACTAAACTTGTACACGGTCAAGATGCCGCTGAAGAGTCACGCAATAAAGCAAAATCGCTTTTCAGTGCCGGATCAACTGATGAATTAAAACCTATTCGTATTGGTGATTCTGCCGGCAAAAGATTAGTTGATATTCTTGTTGAAAATCAAGCGATCGAATCAAAATCTGAAGGTCGCCGTTTGATCAAACAAAATGGAATTTCGATTAACGATCGTAAAGTTTCTGATCCTGATTATAGAATTTCAGCTTATGATCTTGATCGCGGTATTATAATTAAAATCGGCAAGAAGAAATTTTATAAGTTTATTAAATAGATTGGAGAATTAAATTTATGCAGAAATATATTTTAGCAGTGCTTGTCGACAATAAACCCGGCGTTTTAACTCACGTATCCGGGCTGATTAGTCGACGTGCATTTAACATTGAAAGTATTTCAGCGGGTTACACTGAAGAACCTAGCGTTACAAGAATTAATATTGTTGTGAGTGTTGAAAGTGAAAATGAACTTGATCAAGTCGTCAATCAGCTTAGCAAATTAATTGACGTGATCAAAATTGTTAATCTCAGCAAAGCTCCTTCAATCGAACGTGAACTAGTTATGATCAAAGTCAAAGCGTCGAAAGAATCAAGAGCCGATCTCGTCAACATTGTAAATATTTTTCGTGCAAATATCGTTGACGTGACGAGTGAAAATGTTGTTATCGAAATGACAGGTCATCAAGGCAAGATCGATGCGATCTGTGAAGTGTTAAGCGATTATGAAATTGTTGAGATCGCAAGAACCGGAGCGATCGCTTTATCGCGTGGACCTGTACCGGTTAAGAAAATGTAAATAAAAAATTTTTCGTAAAAAAAATCAGTGCAAATTTTTTTTGAAAGTATCTGCACTGTTATTTTTTTTGAAATTATTTATTTCCGTCATTTTTTAAATACTGACAAATATCATCAATGATCTGCAGCGGTGACCAGTTCGTTGTATCAACTTTATAATCAGCTTGATCATAAAATTCTTTTCGTTCGGCTAAAAGTTTTTCAATCGCAACACGTCGATCGCCGTGTTGTTTATCACGTTTATCAAGCACCGGACGATCACCTTTATTTTCAGTTCGCAAAAGAATTTCATCAATATCAGCAGTCAAGCAGATCACAACTCCGCTATTTTTAAGCATTTGAAGATTTTCAGCGTCTTTGATCGTTCCGCCGCCGGTTGCTATGACAATTCCGCAACGTTGAGTAACTTCCTTGACGGCTTGCTTTTCAAGTTTTCTGAAATGATCTTCACCGTACTTTTTAAAAATCTCCGGGATTTTCATTTTGTGATCAGATTCAATTTTATGATCTAGATCGACGAAAGCACAGCCGAGTTTCGTTGCAAGAATTTTTCCGATGCTCGTCTTGCCTGTGCCCATAAAGCCGATCAAAATTATGTTGCTCTTCATAACATTTCACCTCAAAAAATTTTTATATAAAAAATTTCTGATTCGTGATAAAATATCCTGCGTTCACGAAAATTTTTTTAATTGTTTTGATTGGAGTTGAAAATTTTATGATAATCGTAATGAAACCGACGGCGACAAAAGATAATTTAAATAACGTCGTCAAAAAACTTGAAACGCTTGGACTTCGTGCTCATCTTTCCGAAGGTGAAGAAGTTACAATCGTCGGCGTGATAGGTGATAAAAAGACAATCGCTAATCTTGAAATGAATATGATGGAAGGCGTTGAAAAAACTATTAGAATCACTGAAAAATATAAAATGGTCAGTCGAAATTTTCATCCGCAGAATACGATCATTAATGTTGGTGACATTGAGATCGGCGGCGATGAACTTGTTGTAATGGCGGGACCTTGCAGCGTTGAAAGTCTTGATCAACTTCGTGAGGCGGCTAGGGCTGTTAAATCTGCCGGTGCAAAATTCTTGCGTGGCGGTGCTTTTAAGCCTCGTACTTCACCATATGATTTTCAAGGACTCGGTGAAGAAGGTTTAAAACTTTTGCGTCAAGCCGCTGATGAAAACGATCTTAAAGTTATAACTGAAGTTGTCGACAAAGATGATATTGCATTGATTGAAAATTATTCTGATGTCATTCAAGTCGGTGCAAGGAATATGCAAAACTTTCAAATGTTAAAAGCACTCGGCAAATCTAAAAAGCCTGTACTTCTCAAGCGTGGACTTTCTGCAACGATCAGCGAATGGCTTAATGCCGCTGAATACATTATGACCGGCGGAAATGAGCAAGTTATTTTCTGTGAACGCGGAATTAGAACTTTTGAAACGTTTACAAGAAATACGCTTGACTTATCAGCAGTAGCGGCGATCAAAGAACTTTCACATTTGCCTATCATTGTTGATCCTAGTCACGGCACAGGACGCTGGCAAATGGTTAAACCTATGGCAAGAGCGGCAGTTGCTGCAGGTTGTGACGGTTTAATAATTGAAGTTCATCCTAATCCTGAAATTGCACTTTCTGACGGCGATCAATCTCTCAAGCCTAAGAATTTTGCAAGATTAATGGAAGAATTAAAAGCGATCGCTGAAATTATGGGAAGGAAAATTTAATTAGGAATTCGGAATGAGGAATTCGGAATTAATTAGGAATTAATTATGAATGATGAAAAAATAAAACTTGCAATAATAGGCGTTGGATTGATCGGCGGATCGCTCGGGCTTTGTCTCAAAGATAAATTAGGCGATAAGATTTACATAACGGGACTATGCCGCACGCAAAAATCAATGAATTTAGCAATGGAACTCGGCGCAGTTGATTATGCAAGTGCAGACATTGAATCAGTCGTTAAGGACGCTGATATAATTTTTTTATCGCCGCCGGTTTTGCAGATCGTTCCAATGGTTAAAAAAATTTTGCCGTTCTTGAAAGCCGGTTGTATTTTAACTGATGCAGGCAGCACGAAGAAATATATTTTTGATCAGTTGAAAGAAATTTTGCCGAAGAATATTTATTATATTGCCGGACATCCTATGACCGGTAGAGAATTAAGCGGCGTTTCTGCGGCGAAAAAAGATCTTTTCAAAAATAAGGCTTATGTTATCATTGAAAATACTAATGCACCGATCGAAATTCAAGAAAAATTGATAAACGTTTTGAAATTAACAGAGGCGAATTTTACAACGCTTGACATTGAAAAGCACGATCGTTGCGCCTCGATAATAAGTCACGTTCCTCACGTTACAGCGGCGGCTTTAGTTACTTTGCTTAATCGTGCCGGAGATGATCTTGATTCTTGCATTAAATTGATCGGCGGTGGATTCAAGGATACGACTAGAATTGCATCGTCAAATGCTGATATGTGGGCTGATATTTGTATGACGAACGGCGAGGCGATCGCTAATAATCTTCGTGATATGAAAAATATTTTTGACGAAGTGATCAACGCTATCGAAAATGGTGATCGTCAAAAGATTCACGATTATTTCACAGCGTCGAAATTAAGACGTGATTCAATTCTTGAGTCCGTTGAAAAGAAATTTGATCCGAATTGATGAGGTGTTGAGATTTGTTTGAATTGACAGTTAAAGCAGAATTTGAGGCGGCTCATCAGATCAACGGTTATAATGGCAAATGTCAGCGACTTCACGGTCATAATTGGTCAGTTGAGGCAATCGTTGAAGGTCGTGAGCTTGATGAACTTGGAATGTTGATCGATTTTAAAATTTTGAAGTCTGAATTAAATTCTGTGCTTGATGAGTTGGATCACAGATATTTGAATGAGCTTGAAATTTTCGCAAAAAAAAATCCGACTGCTGAAAATCTTGCACAAATTATTTTTGAAAAGTTATCAGCGTCAGAAATTTTTTCAAAGTCGAAATCGAAATTAAAAGCGATCAGAGTTTACGAATCACCAAAATCTTGCGTGACTTATACGAATGATTAAAAGGGCTTAGGGCTGAAGGCTTAGGGCTGAATGATCTTAGACCTGCGCCCTTAGACCTTAGCCCTTTATTATGGAGCGAGCAAAGTGATAATAAATATCGGACGCGACGGAATAAAAAATTCAGATAAGCCCGTTGCATTGATCTACTTTGGAAGATACGCTGTTAACTCGTGGCAAGAATTATTTTATGCCGCAGTCAAAACGCTTTACATTGAATATCCTGAAGTTATAAATTCACTCGTCAGCAAAGACCCGTTGAGAGAATTATATTTGCGGACGACAACGATCGATATGAAAGAACCGAAGAGAATCAGCACAATTTTATATCTTGAAGTAAATCGTACGCCGCTGGAGATAGTCAAGGCGATAAGAGAAATTTTTCAAAGTGCCGGGATTCTTAATATCAATATGAGCATTGAGATCGTCGAAAATGATCCGCCGAAAAAAATTTTACCTGTTGAGCAGCCGACGATTAAACCAGTGATTGATAAGCCGTCGATTAAAATTATTAATGAGCCGTCAACGATCGAAATTCCAAAACCGATCGAAAATTCAACGGCAAATATTTTAGATGTGCCGTCGTTTATGAAGAATGCAAGCGGATCAATTAGACCTGTCGGAATAAGAGAAAAGTATATTGAGCAGATGAAATTTTTAGCGAATAATTATCCAAAAAAATTACGATCGGATGCCGGCAAATTTATAATCAATCGTCACGTTACGCTTGCGGAGTCCGGTTATAGATATTTTATTGAAGAAGTGGAGATCGGCGGCGGCTTGAGTATTGAAATTTCATTTAGTGATGAAGAATTAAAAGAGATCGCCGATCATTACAAAAAACTTTTCGATCATTAAATTCAACTTTACTTTGAATTTCTCCAACATTCAACAAGATTTTTCGCTACAAGATATGGATCATCAGCACCGGCAACCGCAGAGATCACAAAAAATCCATCAACACCGATCTTTTTAAGTATCGGTAAATCTTTAATTGTAACACCGCCGCCAACAATCACAGGCACAGGACTAATTTTTTTAACTTCGCTGATCTCTTCAATCGTTCGAGTGATCACCGAACCATCAACTTGACGACCTGCATCAGGCTTACTAATCGAAATGTGAAACGGTCCGACTCCAAGATAATCAACTACACTTAAATCATAATTTTTAACGTAGTCGATCATATTTATTTTTTTTGGAGTAAATCCAACAATCGCATCGTCGCCTAAATATTTTCTGCAAATTGCAGGCGATATATCATTTTGTCCAACGTGAATGCCGTCAACTTTTATATTCATTTCACGAGCCTCAAGCACAATATCAAGCCGATCGTTAATAATCAATGCAACGTGATCACTTGCATTTAGATCAGAAATAATTTTTGCACAGCGATCGGCTAATTCGATCATTTCTTTTGCAGAAGAAATTTTTGATCGAAGTTGCAGGCAAGTGAAACCGGCTTTGATCGAAGAAGTAATAATTTCTTCAATCGATCGAACATTCACATTTTCCGGACCGACTATCAAATAAGCTGAAAGATCAATTTTCATTTGTTGATTCTCCATTCAAAAAGTTTTTATATTTTTATGACTTAATATAAATAAAACTACCTGCCGACTTTAAAATCATCGGTAAGGTAGCTTTTTAATAATTGCACAAATTTAACGCACATCCATTAAGATATATTTTTAATATGCTTTGATTTAGAATTTTATTGCAAACTTTCCAAACGAAACTCATAATTTGCACGAGCAATTTTGCAACTCTCTTCAACAGGAATAAAAATATCTCCATTTTCTGCAAGTGCACTTCCCAAACAATAGAGGCAATCATCACGCCATTTGCAATTTACACATTTATCACCGAGTTGTTCAAATTTTAATTGATAAAGTTTATTAAGTGCTTCACCATTCCAAATTTCGTTAATCGGTGTATCTTTAATGTTTCCGAGCAAATAATTAAAACCGTTGCAAGGGAAAACTTCACCATAAGGATTAACACTCAAAGAAAGAGTTCCCGCACCACATATTGCTCCTTTAATATCTCGTGGTTGAGGCACATACAATTCTTTGTTGCGCCGTGCAATTTTCATAAGTTGCTTATACTTTTCAACATTACCTAAACGCAATTTAGTTGGAGAAATGTTTCCACGATTCGTAGCACAAATAAAATATGAAATTTCCGACCGAACATCGAGTTCTTCACATAATTCTTGAATAGCAGGAAACCCTTTTAAAGTTGGAGTCATAACAGGTGTTTTCACTGTTATCATTATTCCCGCACTTTTAACTTTTTTCAGCGTTTCCAATGTCTTTTTGAAAGAACCCTTTATTCCGGTAATTTCGTCGTGTTCTTCAGGAATGCCGGAATAAATACTGAAACTCATCATAGCAGGACGAATGTTAATAATTTCATTAAGCGTTTCTTCAGAGTATCCTATACCATTAGTATAAATTGAAACCGCAAAACCACGTTCCACTGCTCCACTCAGAATTTCAATAAAATCTGCACGCATACTTGGATCGCCACCGGTAAAAGTTATGTATAGCGTTTCCATTTTTCGTAAATCGTCAAATAGTGAATAATACTGGTTGACACTTAATTCTTCTGAAGAAGATTTTTTTTCATCAAAAACGTAACAATGTTTGCAACGTTCATTACAACGATAAGTTATTTCAACGCAAATTTTCTGAAGAATATGATGTCTAATGCAAAGGTCATCAATAAACCGTTCAGGACTAATATAACTCATTTTAGTTTAGGCATGACCGCAATTATCATTATAATGACCTACTTGACTGCCGCAACTTGAACAAGAAAACGATATTATTTTTCCCGATTCGACGGATTTTACCATAGCCGGTTTCTTGTAAACCTTTTTCTTAGTTGTTACATTTGATTTTTTTTCAGTCATAATTTTTACCTCCTATCAAAATACCTTCAGCTTGTAAAAAATTTACAAAATCGCTAATCTCTTCGTGCATTTGTATCGGATTTTCAACTTCATAGTCGTTCTCAATATGAGCAACAATTTCTTCAACATCGATATTTTTTGCATTAGACAAATAGTCTATTAAATCGCAGGCTATTCCTTCAAACACATAAGATTTTGAAGTATTCATATTGAGAATGTATAAATAATCTACATACTTTCTATACAAAACACGTTGCTCTAGCATAAAAGCCTCCTTTCTGACAGAATTATTTTAACACAAATTTAATTGAAAAATCAACTACTCACATCGAGTTAAATATTCTTTCCAAACTTTGTTATAAACGTCAGTCTATAACTTTGATTTGTTATTCTTTGACATCGACACCATAATTTTTGCAAAGAGCGGCGAGTCCACCTTTAAATCCACTGCCAACAGCATTAAATTTCCACTTACCTTTATAACGATAAACTTCACCAACTACAATTGCTGTTTCAACTGAAAAATTTTCACCTAAATCATAGCGAATTAACTCTTCATTTGTTTCCAAATTTACTACACGAATAAAAGAATTTGAAATTTGACCAAAAGTTTGTTTACGTTGTTCGGCCTCGTAAATTGTGACGGTAAAAGCAATTCGTTCAATGTCATCTGGAAGTTTATCAAGAAAAATTTTAATTTGCTCATCGTCACCTTCACCTGCGCCGGTTAAATTATCACCCATATGTTCAATTGCACCACTTTTATGTCGCAGGTTACCGTAAAAAATAAAATCATCGTCATCTGAAACTTTTCCATTACTTTGGAGCAAAAAAGCCGCTGCATCTAAATCAAAATCTTTATCACCACTGTTAATATTCCAGCCTAAGCCGATCAAAATTCGATTAAGTGTAGAATTGTTTTTTGTCAACTCGACTTTCTGTCCTTTAGATAAACTTTTTGAAATATTTTTAGTCTTAGGAGTTTTGAAATTATCATTATAAACTTTAGGAAAATTCTTGGCGCACTCTTCGGAAGTAGCCCATTTTTCAAGCTCTTGCATTCGTGGTATCACAAATGGAATGGGAAAAGTTTTTAATGTTCCTATTAAAACTATTTGTGCTGCACGATCAAAATTACTAAGATTTTGTGAGAAAGGAATTTGTGTGTAAAGTTTATAATCTTGACATTCTTCGGCGGTCTCGATACCGCTGGTCATTAAATGATTTTGCATTACAGGTTGAATTCCATCTGCGGCAATGGCAGCGGCTCTATCAGCGGTGTATTCTGCAACAAGTAACCATTCCAAGAAAAGTCCCTTAACGCCATTTACTAAAGCAGGACTAAAAAGTTTACTGCCAAGTGGTATACTCCAAATTAAATCGTCAATCATATCAAAGGCGTTTAGGTAAGTGATATGTTTCATTTTGATATGTCCTAACTCACGACCAAGTAGAGCTATAATTTGCCTGTCAGAAAAATCTTCGAGGCAAGAACTATCAATAACGATAACACAATTTTCATCTGTACCGATTGTTTTTGCATTGCGAGTGTAGTCCATCTTACAAAATAATGTGTAATCTTTTTGAATTTCCAATTTTTCACAAGCTATTTTATACAAATCGTACAATCTCGGAAAAGTTTTCGAGGTCACCGGAAAATATCTGTCAGGAATTTGTGCGATAGTTGTAAAATTTGCATAATGCTTTCCAAAGAAATTTAAAATTATGTTGAAAATTCTACGTATTTTTAAAGCATCCAAATTAACAATATTACTCTTTCTTAAGGCATTTATATCGAAAGTTTTAATATTTTTTAACGCAGCTATATTGAAAAGTTTACTTCCTTTTAAGTCTTCTAAACGTTCTCTTTCAAGAGGATGTGAAAAGTCCGGCAATGTATTAGAATAAGGCTTCATTACTGTATCAGCTTTATTTTTTTTTAAAAAATTAAAAATATCAATCGGCATTATAAAATTCTCCTCTCGTCAAAGAATTTATTAATTTCTTCATAACGTTCGGGCAACCAAATTTTATAGGAATATGCAGAAATTGCTTTTTTTATTAATTTTTGAGTTTTATTGTTGTTCATTGTATTCAAAAATTTTTTTGCTTGATTGATAAAAGCATCTTGATCTGTTCCTATTCTCATTCTATCTAAAATATTTTGAGGTACAACATTTATCAGCACTTGACGAAGTGATAGAGAATGGTTTTTAGTTGCAAGACAAAAAGCTCTGTCATAAGTAAAATATCTGCACCGTTTCCAATCATTAATTATTGGATCTATAGCCATTGTGCCATAAGGAATAAAACCGGCAGCAAAATAAATTCCCCAAGTAATACATAAAATGATATGATGGTTACAACGAATAGCCGCAACTTGACCGGCTAAAATTCCAAAAAGCGTTTCATCGTCAAGTTTTCTCAAATACTCTGAAGAAAAAACTAAAAATGGATCTTTCATTCCACGTACAGAAACAGTTTCTGTATAATCGCGTGTCACGTAAACTTTAGGAATTTCTTTTAGTTCAAACATTTCACAGGCTTTAGCTAACAACTCAAAAAGTTTTGGCGAAGTCTTTTCAGTCAACTGCGGACAAGACGATTGATATAAATATGAATAAGCATCTTCTATATTAGTTTGGTGAAAAGTTTGCAAAATATTTATTGCCAAGTTATTTGAAAGAATGTCGTTTACAAGCTGACTATCGCGTGGATGCTGAAAATCTTTAATTTGATAAATGTCCAATGATCTCACCTCGATATTAATTATAACAGAAATTTTTAATTGCACAAAAAAATAAGATGAGAAATTTAATCCCATCTGTATTTAAAATGTTTATAAATTAATTTTTAATCTTGATTCGGAGATTTCAGCGGCTTACCAAAGATCAAATTATCTAACAAGCCGATCAACTGACTGATCTCAGGCTTAGAAATTTGACCGCTTGCACCGAGCTGCTCACCTTTCAAACGCATTTCTTCACTAATCAAGGATGAGAAGAGAACAAATGGAACTTCGTGCAGACGATCATTTTCACGAACAAGTTTTAATAAACGGTGTCCATCCATTTTAGGCATTTCAACGTCAGAAACGATCATTCCAACGTGTTTATCAATCGCACCATCTTTAGCAGCAAGTCCGCGTAGATAATCCCAAGCATCTTGACCATTACCGAAGTCACGAACAAATCTATAACCGGAATCGTGCAACGTCGTAACAAGCAAATCTCTAAGCATTGCAGAGTCTTCAGCAACAACAACGTGAACATCAGAACGAAGTTGCTTAGTATCAGTTGTCGCTTCTTCAACCGTCGTAAGTTTTGCATTGATCTCAGGATTGATCTCAGCAATGATCGTTTCAAAGTCAAGCAATAAGACAATTCGATCGGACATCTTTATAATACCGACAACACGAGATTGATCGCCGACTTCCGGCGCAGGCTCCATATCTTTCCAAGAAATTCTATGAATACGTGAAACAGTTTCAACTAAAAATCCAACATAATAATTATTGATCTCTGTAACGATAATATTTTTTGCCTCTTCGTTAGACATTACATTTAAACAACGCGGAAGATTTACCAGCGGATGAGCTTTGCCACGCAATGTAAATAAGCCATCAACATATGGATGAGCTTGCGGCATTGCAGTTACCGGCACACGCTGAATAACTTCACGCACTTTTGCAACGTTAATTCCATAATTTACTTTACCAATACTAAATTCAACAATTTCAAATTCATTAGTACCGGTTTCAAGAAGTATTCCTTTTTTATCGCCGGCGGTTTCTGCACCGGACTTTGCACTTTCTCTTGCCATTAATCAAATCGCCTCCACTAGTTGCCGATTAAAATTTTCTTTTAAAATTTCGCTGAAAATGTTTTATATCCTGCTAAAGCTGAAAATTTTCAATCAATGCACACTTTCAAGACTTCAACCGGCGATCGAAAATAATTTTTTAATCGTCGTAACAAAAAAAACGATGCTGATTAACGCACCGTCAAAAAAATTTTTTTATTCCACAATTTAGATCATCGAATTTTTAAATATCAATTCACAATTTCTAATGACAATATTATTTTCTGAGTAAAGCGATATATTATTTTTGAGAATCGTCAAAGGTTAAAAGTTTATCGCGATAATATTCATATTGCTGTTGACGGAATTTAATTTCAGCAGGCAAGCCTTCAGAAAGATCGTTGCAAAGTTTATCGAATCTATCTAAAATGTTTACAATTCTTTCTTGCTCGTCAAGCGGTGGAATTGGAATTTTTAAATTTTCAATTACTGAACGTGACAATCTTGGAACGCTTGAACGTCTTACTTGTGATGAAATATAATTTTTATTGTATTGCAAAACATAGTAAAGAAATCTGCTATT
>JAFUZV010000169.1 GCA_017476425.1 Selenomonadaceae bacterium | reverse complement strand
TAGCCTACTAAAATATCATTACCGCTAACTTGACTATTATTTGCAACGTTGACTTTGTGACTATTTCCGTAAATGTCCGTTACTGTCGACGTTTCATCAATTGTCATTTTACTCTTACGAATTGCATTAACGATATTAACAGGCTTTAATTCATCATCAAGAGTTGCAACCGTATCATTGACGTTAATGTTACCACTTCCGGCGATCAATCCGTCAAAATTATTAATATTAACCGTTTGTGTTTCACTATCAAATTCAACACTGAATGAATCATCACCGGTAACACTCGCCGAACTGTCAAAGTGCATAAAACTCAAATTCAAAGTATTATTTGAATCAGCACTGATTGTAACTTTATCAGTATATTTATTGTTAAGATAAGTATTATTTTCACTGTCAAGGTAAATTTTAGCATTAGGATCAGGCATTACAATATCGCCTGCATTAGTTTTAATAGTTGCACCGTCGCTGATATGTTGCACTTCTTTAATTTTAGAATATGCAATGATCTCATCAGAAGCGTCATCAATAACCTTTGCAGTAAAGTGAACGTTATAATTGTCATCGCCGCTGACACCGACAGAAGAACCATTGAGAGTTATTTCACCGCCGACGTTATCAAGTCCAACCATTACTCCAACAGTTTGATTAAAACCAAATGCAGTAACAGAAGAACCGTCCGGAGCATTATCATTATCGTTATCAGTAAGACTTGATCCGCTGACTGTAAAGCTCGCTGATTGTGAAAAGTCATTTATTGCAACGCCGCTATAAATGTAATTCTTGCCAACTTTCGACCAAGAGCCGCTTACTCCGTCAAAACCTTCAGCACCCGTTACTGATCCATTTTCGCCGAACGTCATTTTAAATTCTTCATCGCCGCTTAATGTAAAACGTTGATTTATAAATTCATCTGAATCAGCACTTAATGAATATTTACCACTATTAGCGGTTGATTGAATGACAATTACACCTTCGCCGCCGTCAGTCTTAAAAGTGATCTCATCAGCAACATTTTTACCCGATTGAATTGTAATTTCATATCCATCTTTCAAGCCGCCTATCACACTTATATTACTATTCTCAGTGTCGACATTCACACCTTGATTGTTATTGTTAATTGACAACTTCGTATAATTTCTTGATGAAAAATAAGACTCACTATAAACGCAATAAACACCGTCTTTAAAGACAACATTAGAAGTATCATCTACGCTTATCCAATCAGCCGCCGTTACTGATCCTGCACCACCTCTCGGACTTACTGTCGCATTTGTGCTTATTCCTCTGATCGCCGTCACATTCGGATCAGTGATATAAGTATTATAAGGCCATTCTTCACTTAAATCAATAGGACTTATTGCCTCAATTCCATAATCATCATCATTTTCAACGCCAAGTAGTGTATCATTATAGCTGACATTACCGGTTAAATGATTAACGTTAGTATGTACGCCGCTTTCTTGAATATAACGAACATTACCTATTACAACGCTGTCTGGTTTACCGTCGTTATCTTCATCAACTAAATTTCCGCCGCTTAATGTGAAGTTCGCAAATTTCGGACCGCTACCGGTATCAACCATAAATGACGCTGGTGAGGTAAATTTATAACCACCTTTAACAGTTACCCATTGCGCTTGATATTCTACGTTAATTGTATTTTCTGCTGAGTTAGCAAGTGTGATCGATCCGCCGTCGTCAAATGTAAAAATAATATCGTCGCCGCTGATGACAGATTCAACACTTGAAACGCCAACAATTTGCAAAGTATCATCATCATCAAAACCCGCTATCATTTCTAAACCACGTTGTCCTCTGATAACGTCGTTACCGTCGCCGCTTGTATATTTATATGTTTGTGCATAAACATTATTGTAAACAGTGATTGTGTCGTTACCTTTTCCGGCATTGACAATGGACATTTCAGCATCACGATAAAGATTAATCACGTCATCGCCTTCACCGGCATTAACAGTAATATTATCGTGACCTATTGCGATTGTGTCACTGCCGCCGTTACCTTCAATATAAGATTCGCCTGATCCGTTATGAAGTGTAATACCGTCACCATTCGCTCCGCCGATAACCGTTGAATATTGATCAGCTGTAACGATTGAATTTGTTCCGTCACCAAAATAAGCAATGTTATTATGTGATCTGCCTTGACTTGCATTATTTGAAAACCAGATTTGATTAATTCCTTCATTAGCAATAACGGTATTACCTGACGCTACAACCGAAATTAGATTATTTCCTTCACCTGTTGTTATTATTCCGTCGTCGCCGTACGTTACAACCGTGTCATTTCCTTCAAATGGATTAATCGTAACATTTGATCCGTAATTCGTCAAATAATCATCGCCGTCAGTTCCATTGATCACGGTATCATTTAACAATGTATCTGTTGAAGTTCCACCGCTGAAAACCGTTGTTGACAAATTACCTTCTTCATCAAGAATGTTAATTGTTTTGTTATTCGATTCTACCATTGTTAAAGTTCCATTGTCAACAGTAAACACAACATTATTTCCGTCAAGAATAGCGTTTGTAATTTCGCCGTTAATTTGAATTGAATCATTTTCAGTATAATTCATCAGCGTATCATTACCGCTATCATATTGCATTAAATTATAATTACCACGAAAAGTAATCAGATCATCGCCTGAATCCGGCTTAATCGTTGCGTAATATGCATTTCTATACGTGTCGATTGTGTCGTCGCCGGCTCCGGCGTTAATCGTCACGTTATAACCTACTGCACGAATTACATCGTTACCATCACCTGCGATCATCGTGCCGTTGTCAGAACCTGTATAGAAAGTCAATGAATCGCTGCCACTTCCGGCAATATAAAGAGGATTCGGTGAAGTTGATTCGATCAAATTATTACCATTGCCGGTGAGGACTGTTGATTTATCAGAACCGCCTTGAATTGTAATTGCGTTATTTCCGCCGCCGACACTAATCAAAACGTTATTAGCCGCCGCTCCGTCTGATCCATTCAAAATTGTGTTATCGCCGTCAGCTATGCTAATCGTAACGTTATCGCCTAAATTAATAATCGAATCATTTTCACTTGTGCCGGTGATCAAGGTGTTAGCCGTTGAATTTGTAATATTTAAAGCCATTCTAATTGTCCTCCGCTATAAAAGTCTCTTCAATGAAATCATTTACTGATTCTGTAAGTTCATCAAATTGATCCGTTGAAATTATTTCACTCTGATTGATCAATTCAAATTCATCAAAATTAAAATAATCTTCATTAAAATATTCATCAAATTGATCGTAAGTTGCACCATCGACGATCGACAATCCATTTATCGCCTCAATTATTCCATTTTTGACTTTTATATTAACTCCTTTGCCGCCGTTATCGATCTTTACATTTTGCAATTTTACTTTTCCAATTTTAAATGGTTCCGTCGACACTTTATAATTTCCGTCGGCAAAATAATATTTTCCGTCGCCTTCTAAGAATATCCAAGCATTTTTTGCTGAAATTTTCGCTCCGCTACTTATCTTTTGAAATCTTTTCGCCGAAACTGCCTCATTCGTGATTGATCCATTCATTTTTGTTATCTCTTTTCCGATCGGCAAATTCTTCGCAGCAGTAACTGCATTTTCTCCTTCAGGTATGTTTTCCGAAATGATAGGCGTAAAATGAAGATTGTAATTGTTATCGCCTTTTATTCCCAGCGGCTCACCATTCAATTCAACTTCACCGCTTAAATTTTCAATCTCAAGTCCAACGCCTACATTTTTTAAACTCACAAACGAACTAATTTTTATTCCGTCCGGCTCACCGTTATTATCAACGTCAACTAATTTTTTTCCACTGATTTTAAAATTAACAAGATTATTTTTATCATTAGGATCAAAGCCGTAAAATTCAAATTCATTCTTGCCAACTTTATTCCACGATTCATTTTTAGTCCTCAAATCAAAAATTATATCGTCGTCATTTCGATCTGTGATCAATGCCTCACCTATCAAAATAAATTTATCTTTACCACCGCCGCCGGTTAATGTGCTCTGACCTCTGCCGCTAATGATAACATTATCGCTTTCATTGCCGATCATCTCAACCGTTTTATTTCGATAACGTCCGTCAAGCGTCTTAACATTATTAGTTGATTGAATCTTCGCCGGATCAAAATCATTCACTTGCCAATAATTTCCGACAAATGTTTTCTCTCCATTTGAGTCAATCATTTTGATCTTTTTATCAGCACCATTTTTAATAAGCGTCATAACAGGACCTATCGTCAACGCAAAATCATTATCAATTTGTTTAGCGATCGCTAGCGGACTCACTTCATTGAATGACGAACCGTGAAATAAAATGTCTTCTTGATCATTAAAATCAGCAACAGTTATCTTTCGGAATCCTGCGCCTCCTCTAAACGTATCCGATCCATTGCCGCCGATCAAGTACGAATCTGCCGCACGTCCGATCAAATTGTCATTGCCGTTTGATCCGATTATCGTCGACGCTTTACCTTGTGCAACTAATATTTCACCGTCAAATTTCTCTTTGCTGACGTCGATCACTCCGCCTTGATTCGCATTTGTATAATAAACTTTCGTTGCAACGCCTAATTTATTTTTTAAAAAAGTTGTTGAATAATTTTGATCAGTCGTCAAGGTTACTTCTTTATGTTGAATCGCCGTTTCGACGAAATAATCACTAACTTGACCGCCTGAAACGATTGAACAAGCTCCGCTGAAATTTTCAAGTCGATCAATAAAACCGTTATTCATTTTCAAATTAAAATTGTTATCGCCGTTAATGATCAATGAAGTATCTCCAACGCTGATCGTTCCACGTCCGCCGGTTTGAAAATTAATCTGATCGCCAATATTACCGCCGCTTTTGATCGTCACGGCGTAATTTTCAGGCAATGTGAAATTAAATTTATCGTCAATCGTTCGTAAGGTAAAGTTATCTTTACTATTAACGACTGTAAAATTCATTGATTGCACTTGCGTTAAAGTCCCTAATCTATGGCTACCTTTACCGATATAAATCGTTGATTTTTTGTTATTTTCGACAACCACGCCGTCAGTTCCTTTAACCGTTGCGCCATCACCAATCTTAATTACCGCCATTACTAAAGCACTATCCGGGTAAATGTTGCCGTGCATTACATAATCATCATCGCCGAAAACGCCCGTTGCAACGCCATTAATTATAACATTGCCATTGAGTCCGCTCATTCCAATTTTAAAACCGCCGTCGATCGGCACGTTATTTGTAACCTTAACAACATTAGGATCAAAATTTTCACCTTCGATTGTGAAATTTGCGCCGTCAGAAATGTATTTATATTTATGTTCAGAAATCTTTACAAATCTGCCGGTACTTGCAAAATCAGCCATTTAATTCACCTCTAATTAATTTAATTCCTAATTCCTAATTCCGCATTCCGAATTATTAATTTAATTCCTAATTCCGCATTCCGAATTCCGAATTATTTCTATAGAATGTCCGTCAGGATCAATAATAAAATAAAGTCCAAAATCCAAAAGCACTCGATCAACTATTTTCATCGCTTGATGTCTCTTTAAATCGTTTTCAAAATCATCAGTATAAAATGCAATGTGATTCACTCGCCGATCTACTTCAAAGTCAAATGATTCTTTGAATTGCCTCAACTCTAAAATAAATTCGCCGTCAGTCATATAAATCATAAAAGCGTCAGGATATTCTTTTTGATCAATCACCTTCAGATTCAAAGCATTCTGATAAAACTTCGCTGACGTTTGCAAGTCCTTCACTAAGATATTCACGTGTGCAAATTTCATCGCTCATCACCTCAAAATCATTAAACATCAACGAAAAATCATCAAAATCAAAATAATCTTCTTTAAAAAGATCGTCAAACATATCACGTTCAACCATCGCCGATTTTACAACGTTCAACGCCTCACCATTAATATAAAGAATATCATCTTTAACGCTGATAACTTCATCTTTATCAATCTTAACCTTGACAAGTTCATCAATCGAATGCGCCGGCTTCGTTGACACTAAATATTCACCTTTAGCAAAATGATAATCACCATTGCCGTCAAGAATGATCCAATTATTAATTGATTTAATCGTCGATCCGGGACTAATTTTTAAAACTTCCACCGCGTTATATTGAGGAATATTCTCCGGCTTGATTAATGGATCACGATTGACATTAAAATGCACGGAATAATTATCATCGCCGCTGATACCCAACGCCTTACCATTAACACTCACTTCACCATTCAATCCGTCAATCCCAACGCTTACGCCGATACCTTTCACTTTCCTAAACGTCGTCATTTTCAATTTATTAACGTCAAGATTCTTACCCGTCAAATTAAACTTAACTAACTGATCAGGATCATTGATCGGACGACCTTTATACTCCAACTTATTACCTTTAACCGTCCAACCTAACGACTCACTTTTAACAATCTCATCATTGTTGATTGTCAAATACTTTTCGCCGTCAATTTTAATCTCTTTACCGTTGAGAATAAAATTTTTACTTGCCAAAACGTTAATCT
>JAFUZV010000168.1 GCA_017476425.1 Selenomonadaceae bacterium | reverse complement strand
TTGCAATAAGTTGAGTCTATTTCAATAAGGACTGATTTACCAGAGTTCCATTCTTGAAGTATGTTGATAAAAATACCTTGTTCGATCCATTGTTGGAATTTATGATAAATACTATTCCAATTAACATAAGTTCTCAATATCCAAAAGATGGCGTTATTATCAAGTGGTGGTCTGCCTGTATTTTGGCTTTTAAAAGTTTGTCAAATTGTTCTGTTGTCAAATCAAAGAGAGCAACTCATTATAGTTTACCAACACGCTCTAATCTTAAAAAATTTTATAATCATTTAGCTGCTAATATTCCATACAAGCTATGGTTGACGCTGCTTTAAATATGGTTTAGCTTTCAATGCACTGCACAACAAAGGTTACAATTATAAAGATTTAAACGACGGAAATATTTCAATGAATCCGAATACAGGCGATATATTTAATTTGTGATATAATATTATTATGGGACACGGTGAACATTCAGGCATTGAGGGTAAGCAAATATATATGGCTTCTGAAGTTGTACGTGGCGAAAAACAGCCGGATAAAAATACTGACAGATATTCTTTATAGTTAATTTTGTTTATACTTTTAATAGACGATCATCCGTTTGAAGGTAATGGCACAGAGCCGCTTTTTATTTACGACACCTGGACTTCATCAAAATGCGATTAATATGTGGAAATATTTTCCAGGTTTCATAAAAGCGGCGTTTCAAGCAGCTTTCAACCAAGAAAGTTTATTAAATGCACGCGGACGTTTATTAGATCAAGATTGGTTTCATATTTTAATGCTGTTAAAAAGTTCAATCGTACAATGGATCGCAATGTGGCGCAGAAATTTTGCAGATAGAAAAGACAATACCGCGAAGAAGAAGACCTAAAATTTAGTGATAGAGATAAATCTAAGATTCTAGAAGACAACAATGAAACAGGAAACTCCAACTTCTTAGGTTGTGAATATTTTATAAACATAAGTCGAAATAATTAATTGAAGTGCAACGAGAGCCGCCAAAAATCCAAAAGCAAAATATAAACTCGTTTGATGAGCAAGAAAACCGATCACCGCCGGACCGATCAAGATACCGGCATAAGCGATCGTACTGACTGCCGGAACTGCCATATTGATAGGCATAACTTTTTGTTTGCCGATCAATGAGAAGAACACCGGCACAATATTAGCACTACCGATACCGATCAGAAAAAATCCTGCGTACAATAAAATTTGCGATTCAGCGAAAATCAACAGCATAAAGCCGGTGAATGAGATCAAAGAACCAACGATAACAACAATCTTTTGACCGATCGCTTGAACGATTCGATCACCGATCAATCTCATTATAAACATTGCGGCAGAAAACATTGTGAAACCAACACCGGCAAGCGAAATATCAAAGCCTCTTGCTGTCGTTAAAAATACGCCGCTCCAATCCATAATTGCGCCTTCAACAAGATAAGCAATGCAAGCGATCAAGCCGATGAAAATTACTATACCGCGAGGAATTGCAATTATTGATCCGCCGCCGTCTCCACCTGTCGATAAAAAATATTTTGAGAAGAATGACAAAAACGCAAGCATTATGATCATTGCAATGATCGTTGAGATCAGCGGCGTTAAATTGAAGAAGCCGACCCATACACCGAATAATCCTGCACCAACGAAACCGCCAACGCTCCACATAGCGTGCATACCGGACATTAATCTGCGCCCGGAATTTTTTTCAACGATCACTGCTTGAATATTCATCACGACATCTAAACAACCCATTACTGCGCCGAACATTAAAAGCGTTATCACTGCCATAGTCAACGTTGATAAATTGCAGATCAAAAATAAAATTGCGGCGAAAAGTATTGCGGCTGAAGTTAAAACTTTTCGACAACCGAACTTTGCGGCAAAACTTCCGGCGATCGGCATTGCAAGAAGTGATCCTATTCCTATGCAAAGTAATAACAAACCGAGTGTATCCTCAGTAATTGATAATTTTTCTCTCAAAACCGGAACTAACGGTGCCCACGTTGCAACGCCAAAACCGTTGATAAAAAATATTGCTCGCGTTGAATGTTCAGTCATTGATTGTAACTTTTGAGGCGATATATTTTTTTGCGCTCGAAACAAATTAAACTTCATTATAAAAAACCTCATCAGCGTTGAAGATCGGACCGTCTTTACAGACTTTTTTTCTGCTGTTGATCGTATCGATCGAACAAGATAAACAAGCACCTAATCCACAAGCCATACGCTTTTCAAAAGATACTTGACAAGAAATATTTTTTTCTTTAGCGATCGCCGCAACTTTACGCATCATAATTTCCGGACCACAAACGAAAATTTTTTTATAATTCGTCGTCGTCAACGCCTCAGGCAATTCATCAGTAACAAAACCTTTATGACCATAGCTGCCGTCATCAGTCATTACAGAAATATTTTCAGCATAAGATTTAAATTCATTCTGCCAAAAGATCACTTCTTCAGAATTTCTTCCGCCAATGAAAATATCAGCGTTCTTGATCTTAGCAGCGGCATAAAGTAACGGAGCAAGTCCTAAGCCTCCACCGACAAGCAAAATTTTTTCACCAACTTCAAAATTAAAACCATTTCCGAGTGGAGCTAACAAATTAATTTCATCACCGGCTTTGCAAGTCGTTAAAAATTTTGTGCCTTTACCGACAACACGATAAAACATTGTGAGACGATCGCTATCAAGCATTGCAATTCCGAACGGGCGACGCAATGTAAATTCATTCGATCCAAGTTGCACATTGACAAATTGTCCGGGCTTGCCGTCAATGTCAGCCTCAACAACTAATCTATAAATATTTTTTGCAACTTCTTCATTCAAAATTATTTTCGTATCAAAAATTTTTTTCATAATTTTACCTGCTCATTTAATTTTTCTTTCAATGTTTCGACTTGTTTATTTAAAAGTTTAATCGTTTCTTTGTCCTCTTGCAATTTAATTCGATAAATATTTATCATACTAAACATAAAAGTTATTAACGCTGTATCATCTTTTGAGAACTTTGAAAATATTTCACGTAAGATTTTATCAAATTTATGAATAGGATATTTTTTATAAAGCGACTTCATATACCAATTTAATTCTTCCTGCATAAATCGATCGAACGCCATATATTTAAATTGTGGATTATCTACGAAAAATTTTATTCCATTCATAAAGTTATCCATAAATTTAACCCCTTCAATAAGATCAGTCATCCATTTGTTCAGATATTTCTCAAAATCAGTGTTGCTTTCTGAAACGTGCGAATGTGAATCATCTCTGATTCTATAAATATTTACGACATTTGGGACTCTTACATAATTTTTTGCAAGACAAATACATTGAAAGCAAAACATAATATCATCACGTGTCATAATAGTAGGAAATTTTATATCATTTTCCATAAGAAAATCACGGCGACAGAATTTAGTCCAAGGATAACCCCAATAAGCACTTTTTGAATATTTTACAATTCGTTCGTTAAGTTTTGTTGTTTCATATGTCGGCACTGTTACAAATTTAACTTGTTCACTTGAAGTAATTTTGAGTTTAGAAAGATCACCATTAAAATGATCATCAGTCATTACAAAATTTTTTTCACAATGTACGACATCTGCATTCATTTTCTTAGCAACGGTGTAAAATTCTTCAAGTGCAGTTTTCGTAAAGAGATCATCACTATCAATATTAGCGATATATTCGCCGCGTGAAAGTTGAATTGCAATATTTCGCGGCGTACCTGCACCGCCGGAATTTTTTTGCAGCTTAACAAGACGAAGACGACCATCAAATTTAGAAATATAACTTTCAACAATCTCTGCACTTCGATCAGTACTGCGATCATCGACTATAATAAATTCAAAATCCTTAAATGTTTGATTTAAAAGGCTGTCGAGGCACTCACTAATATACTTTTCAACATTGTACATAGGAGCGATAACTGAAATTGCAGGAATTTTTTCGATCATTTTAAACCTTCTTTCAAGATAATTAAGAATGAATATAATTAAATCCATTCTGCATTAACAATTCTGCATTCTTAATTCTACATTCTAAATTAATATTACTATTCGTTGTCTTCAGTCAAAAGATGTTGACCAAGCATTGTAGTTAAAGTCTCACGAGTGAAATTATATTGATCTGACGAAAAATCTTGTCTTGATTCGTAATGATTCGACGGCGCATTAATCAAGCCGCAAATCGTATCATAAAGCATATCATTTGTAAAATAAAAGTCCTTATGATCGTAAAGATTTTTTGTCTGATTAGGCAAAGCATTTTGATAATCTTTCGACAGATAAATAAACAAAGGTATTCTAACCATATCGAACAAGAATACATCAGGATTATGAGAGATTTTTAAATTCTCACCGTGATCTGAAAAATAGATCATCGCTTGCAGATTTAAATTTTTTTCGGCGTAGTCGTAAATCTGCGACAAAATATAATCAGTGTACAAGATCGAATTTGCATAACTCGGCGCAGCGGTTGCCATACCTGTACCGTCTTCAGTTACCCAGCGTTTAAACTCCTTTGGATAACGATTATTATAATAAATATGACTTCCCATTAAGTGCAAGACGACAAAATTATTTTCATTACCGCCGACTTTCTCAAGATAAGGCAGCAATGCAGAATCATATTTATCAGAAAAATCATATGCGTCGTCAGTCCATTCAGCAACGTCAGCAGTTTTAGCAACAAGAGTTATCGCACTGTCGAATTGTCCATAACGTCCTTGATTACTAAACCAGTAAGTTTTATAACCGGCTTTTTTAGCGGCATCAATGATCGAAGTCGAATTGTAAAATTCTTTCGTGTTATATTGACTTTGTTCCGTTAATGCACGTTGAAGAACCGGCACAGTCTGCGACCAACAAGCATAAGCATTTTTATAAACGATAAAGCCGTCATTTTCAAAACCTGCAGAATTTTTTTCATCAAGCCACGGCGTATCATCAAATTCAAAATTATTATTGAAAGCCTTCATATACGATCTTGAGGCAGATTCGCCAATCACAAAAATAATTGTTCCTTTTGACTTCGCTGCAAGCGTTTGAGTTGGATCAATTTTCATATCAGCAACTCGATCACTATGACCGATCTCATATTCTTGAGTTTGTGCAACGTAATCAGAAACATCTTTCCAAAGTCCGGCGATTGAAGTCTGCGGCAAATAAAACATTAACGATCCGATCGATCCGATCAAAACGATCAACGAAAAAATTTTTTTGCGTGAGTCGATCGTCTGCTCAAAAATTCTTTGACCAAAATTTTTATGGACGTTATAAGCCTTCTTGAGTAGAAAACCGATCACAGTGAAAATTATTATTAGGTTGAGATCGCCGATACTGCCTCTAACAAAATCAATACTTTCATTCCAATTCGTTAAATATAAACTCATCAACGATGCCGGTGATAAACAATGCCACACCATACAATAATAAGTTGCCTCAATGAAAGGAATCAACATAAATAAAAAATTCAGCAGACACAATATCAAAGCAGAAATTTTTATTTTGCCCGTCGACATCAACAATATTTCTAAACTTACAAGCAAAAGGAACATTGAAGTTCCGACAGTGAAATCATAAGTTATCAATGACATAAACCACGGGCGTTGATAAGTCCACGTGTAAGTAAATGGAAATGCTGCATACCAAGCAAGTCCAGCTAAAAGATTCGGCAGCATTAATTTTGAAAAAATATATTCGCCGCTTGAAAATTGAATCAGCACTAAAGCAGCGACGATCGGAATTAAAATCGGTATCCAATATGTTCCGATACTTTGTCCGAGATCGATATAAAATGCAAGCAGTGAAGTGAAATATGTTATCGCTGCGAAAAATGAATAATATAAAAAATCTTTTCGATTTGAAATTTTTATCACCGCCAATTTATTCTTCAATTACGATTAAACATTTTATAATAAAGATTCTTGATCGTCAACGTTTAAAGCGTTGTAAAATCAAATCTCTTATGATATTATTTCGACGGTGATTTTAATGAACGAGATAAAAAATTTTTTGACTCAAGCGATCGATCTTAACGTTTCTGATCTTCATATCACGGCGGATCAAAAATCATTTTTCCGAAAAGACGGCGAATTTTTTCCGGCTGATGAAAAAATTATTTCTGTTGGAGTGATCGAAAATTTTTTGAAAGAAATATTATCAGAGGAACAATTTGATCGACTGATTAAACAACGTGAATTAGATTTTTCGATCAAGCAAGACGATCGACGATTCAGAGTAAATATTTATTATCAGCGTGAAAAATTATCGTTAGCATTTCGATTGATACCTTCAAAAATTCCAACGCTTGAAGAACTCGGAGCACCGATCGCATTAAAAAATTTGATCGACTCAACACAAGGATTATTACTTGTAACAGGTCGAACCGGCTCCGGCAAGTCAACGACTTTAGCAGCATTCATCAACGCAATAATTAAAAATCGAAATTGCCATATCTTGACGCTTGAAGACCCGATCGAATTTGAACATTTCAGCGAAAATTGTTTTATAAGTCAACGTGAATTGGGAAGAGATTTTATAAATTTTCCACAAGCGTTGAAAAGTGCATTAAGAGAAATGCCGGACGTGTTATTAGTTGGTGAAATTCGTGACGCTGAAACGATGTCAATGTCAATGGAAGCGGCGGCGGCAGGAATTTTCGTTTTGGGAACTTTACATACTGCCGGAGCGGCTGAAACTGCAATGAGAATTGAATCAATGTTTCCGATCGTTCAGCGTGACAGCGTAAGAGATCAATTTGCTGATGTCTTCACCGGAATATTTTCACAACAATTATTGAAGAAGATCGGCGGCGGTAGAGTTAGTGCAACTGAAGTTTTATTATCAACGGCGGCGACAAAAAATTTAATTCGTCAAGGTAAATATGTACAATTACCGTCGACAATGTTAAGCGGAAAATCAATCGGAATGCAGACAATGCAAGATGCTGTAAGAAGTTTAGGGCTAAAGGCTGAAGGCTGAGGAGTGAATGAATTGAAAGTGATAATTAACGGACGCTGTATCGTGCCGGATCAAAATGATAATTTCGTGATTAATGATCAAATTTCGATCGTCTTTGATAAAAAAATTTTGTCGATCGTTTCTAATGATTCAATCGACGTGAAAAATTTTGATGAAGTGATCGACGCTGAAAATAATTTCGTTTCGCCGGGCTTTATCAATATTCACATTCACGGTTGTAACGGTTTTGATACT
This sequence comes from Selenomonadaceae bacterium, assembly GCA_017476425.1. Classification (GTDB taxonomy): domain Bacteria; phylum Bacillota; class Negativicutes; order Selenomonadales; family Selenomonadaceae; genus Quinella. Next base: position 20,584 of record JAFUZV010000168.1, on the reverse strand, counting down.
ATGGACGATAATGATAATGCACTGATCGGTATGAAAAAATTTCTTCCGTCGACAGGTGTAACTTCATTTCTGCCGACAACTATGACTATGCCTTTGAAAAATATTTACAATTCGCTTGATCGGATCAAAAAGGCTGTCAAGATCAATGACGGTGCAAAAATTATCGGCGCAAATGTTGAAGGTCCTTATATCAGTAAAAAATTCAAAGGTGCACAAGCTGAAAAAAATATTCGTCGTGCTAATTTTGATGAGATTAAAAATTTTTCGGACGTGATTAAAATTATCACTATTGCGCCGGAAGAAGTCGACGACAAAAATTTTATTGCACAATGTCAAGCGAATGATATAATTGTTTCGATCGGTCATAGTTCAGCGGATTATGAAACGGCGATTGACGCGATCGAAAATCACAATGTTAAGCATATCACTCATTTATTTAATGCTCAAACCGGTTTACACCATCGAAAGCCCGGAATTGTCGGCGCGGCATTCGATTCTAATGCAGTTGTTGAGTTAATCGCTGATAATGTTCACGTTAATGCAGTAGTTCAAAGAATTGTTCACAAGATCAAAAATCGCAATGAAATTATTTTGATCACTGATTCGTTGAGAGCGTGCGGCTTAGGCAATGGAATTTACGATCTCGGCGGTCAAAAAGTTTTTGTTAATGGTGAAGTTGCGACGCTTGAAAATGGAACGATCGCCGCTAGTGTTGCAACGATGAATAAAGTTGTGAAGAATTTCAAAATTAACACGAAAATTAATATTGCTGAGGCGGTGGAGTTCGTGACGAAGAATCCGGCGATCGAATTGAAAATTTACGATCAAATCGGCTCGCTTGCAATTAATAAATCTGCTGATATAATTATTTTCGACGACGATTTTAATATCAAAGTTGCTTTCGTCGACGGCAATAAATCATTTTAATATTGACAGATATGTTATCATAGATTTTGAAAAAATTTTTTTGGAGGAAATAATTTTGCTTACACTTTTAATGGTACTTGATGCGATCGTTGCGATCGTTTTGATAGCTTCAATATTAGGACAAGAGCCGAAGTCGGCAGGTATGGGCGGAATGGACGGCGGCGTCGATACAGTTTTCAGCGGTAAAGCTCGTGGTATGGATGCACTGCTTGCAAGAGTAACGATAATTTTTGCGATACTCTTTGCAGTTATTACGATTGTTATTGCTAAGATGACTAGTTGATGAGGCGATTAAAATGATCATTCACGGCGCAGAATCATTTTTTTTGCCAGGCGATAAATCTCACGGCGTATTATTAATTCACGGTTTCACGGGTAACCCTGCTGAAATGCTTTTGCTTGGAAAATATTTGCAGTCGAAAAATTTTTCAGTGTTAGGCGTTCGATTAGCCGGTCACGGAACGAATGAACGCGATCTAATTCGTACAACAAAAGATGATTGGTTAAATTCAGTTGTTGATGGCTTTTCGATCTTGAAAGGTTGCTGTGATAAAGTTTCGATCGTTGGTCATTCAATGGGTGCGATTTTAACTTTGAATGTCGCTGAAAATATTGATGAGATTTTTAAATTAGTAACGTTATCTGCGCCGATCTTCATTGATGAATCACTTGGACTAAGTGAATTGCCTACACGTGAAAAATCAATTGGAAGATTCGCCCGGAAATTTCGACGTAAATTAAAAAATGTTCCGATCGCCGTCAACAAGACTTATCGATCAATGCCGTTGATCTCAATTCACGAGTTGATCGATCTGATCGACGAGACAAAAAAAAATCTCTCAACAATTACTGCGCCGATCTTAATCCTTCACGGTAAAGAAGATCACACAGCGAAAGTTGAGAGTGCGAAATTTATTTTTGATAATGTTTCGTCTTCAATCAAAGATATGAAATTAATCGACGGAGCAGGTCATTTGTTACCGTTGATCGATGGACGTGAAAAAGTTTTTGAAATGACGGCGGATTTTTTGAAACGGTGAATTAATTTCTAAATTCATTATTAATAACGTACTGATAAATTTTTCTGCCGACAGCTTCAGAATTTAATTTTGGAAGAGGCGGCGAAATTTTTTTAACTTCACTACTTTTTTGTGGTGAAGATTTTTTTTGTTTGATCGGTTTCTTCTTCAAAGTTATCACCTCGTTTCATTGAATATTACACACTATTTTGATACGATATTTACAACACCTTTTAATTATCATTATTGTTTGTTTGGACTTCTTCAATGTAAAAAAGTTGTTCAAATTTATTTCTGATCGATGCACGAATGTCCGGCGGAGCATTGAGATAAATCCCAATGAATGAAACGACTAACATAATGCTGCTTGAAGCCACTGCAATTAAGTAAGGCTTTATTTTTTTGCCCTTGATCAAAGCACGAGTTAAAAAGCCGGCACTTATCGGCAGGACAAAAAATTCTATGTAAAAAATTATTTTGAAGAACTCATACAATTTTTTTCACCTCATCATCATTAATAGAATCCGCCGGAAATTAATTTAGTCGTCGTCAAGAATTTTATATGCGGAAATTTTTTATTGATAATCTCTGCTATTGATTCAATGTCTTTAAAGCTCATTGATTCATCAAAGAAGATACCGGCGACTGTTCCTGTATGTGCAACATTTAAACCAAGTGCGTCAAATTTCAATGCAAAATCAATAATTTTTTCAAGTTCCGGCTTATAAAAAAATTTTTGATTGAATAACGCAGATTTGATCATTAAATCAAAATCGATCATCTTCGGTAAACTTTCCACACAAAAATCACTTCGACGCTCAACATTAATTGTATCGATCTTTCCGCCGAAATCAAATACAGCGATTTTATATTCACGAAAATTTTTTATCTCACTAAAAATTTCGCCGTTGAGTGGATTCATTGAAACGATCCTATCAAAGAAAATTCCGTCAGTAGGTTCGATCGTCGTTGCTAACTTTGCAATTTCGATCGCTGAAAGATCAAAGCCTAAACTCAACGAAACGGCTTTAGCAGCTGCCGCAAGATCAGCACTTGATGATGCCATACCTTTACCACGTGGAAGAGCGGATTTAATTTCAACGCCAAAATTAAATTTGTTGCACTCAAGATATTGAAGAACTTTTTTGATCATTAATTCAACTTTCCAGCCTAAGCCGATCATTTCATGAAATTCATCGGAGATCGTAACAGTCGAAAATAAATTTATCGGACAAGTCATTAAAAAAGGCTCAGTGTTATGAAACATTCCTTGAATAATTTCACCACACGAGCCAGGTACTTTAATTGTAATTTTCATAAATTATAAATTGCTTACTCTAAAATTTTTTGAATTTTAATTTTCAATAACATTGATATTATAATTGTCAGCAGAAGTTATTGCAAGCATTAAATTATGTTTCTTGTTGAGAGTTGATCGGTGACCAACGCTGATAATTGTTAAATTAGGAAAAGTTTTTTGTAAGAGATCATACATTTCCTCTTCACGTGGTTCATCAAGTGCTGAAGTCGCTTCATCTAAAAATAAAAATTCCGGCGCAGTTAAAATTACTCTTGCAAATGCTAATCTCTGCTGTTCACCTAATGAAAGAATTCTTGACCAATCGTCCTCAACGTCAAGTTTATTTGTGAGATCGGGTAAGTCAACTAATTTCAAAGCGTCAATTAATTCTTCATTTGATCTTGTTTCTGTTGATGGATATAACAACGCACGTTTTAAAGTTCCAAGCGGTAAATATGGACGTTGAGGCAAGAATAAAATTTTTGAATTGATCGGCAAAGTTACCGATCCGGTTGCATAAAACCAAATTCCTGCAAGAGTTCTTAACAGCGTTGATTTTCCACAACCTGACGGTCCACTAACTAAAAGTCTTTTTGATTGTGGTAATTCTAAATTTAAATCTTTTATCAAAATTTTATTGTCCGGCAATTTGATTGTTAAGTTGTTGAGTGATAATTTTTTTTCTGTTGATGTTTCACGTTTAATGCCGTCTTTGATCTCAATCGCTTCTTCAACGTGTTCAGTGAAACCTGCAAGACGATTGACGACAGCGGCAAGATTTGCGATCGTGTCATAAGAATCAACAAAGTAACTCAAAGCATCTTGTACACGTCCGAAAGCTGAAATTGTTTGCATAAGTCCACCGAGCTGCATTGCACCGCTAAAATATCGTGGAGCAGCCATTATCAACGGAACTATAATTGCAAGTTGTCCATAACCGTTGACGTAGAAATTTAATTGTTTCGTTTTCTTCATTAAAGCCCAATAATTTTTAATTACGTTAGAAAATTTTTCTAAAAATCCTTCAATTTCTGCACTTTCACCACGATAGAAGGCGATCGACTCTGCATTTTCTCTGACACGCATCATATTAAAACGAAAATCTGCCTCATATTTCTGCTGATCAAAATTCAAGCCGATCAATTTTCGACCAACTTTGTGCGCTAAAAATGTTCCTATACCTGAGTAAATTAATGAGAACCAAAACATATAACCATAAATCACAAATTCAAAGCCGCCGAGATTTAAATTAAATTCGCCGGATAAATTCCATAACACAACGCCGAATGCTGCAAGTGTCGTGATCTGTTTTAAAAAGCCGATCAACAGTTGCAAAGTTAATGCAACAAATTGATTTATATCTTCAGAGATACGTTGATCCGGGTTATCAGTTGCACCTTCACTGAGTTGTAAACGATAATAAACTTGCTTATTCATCCACGAATTTAAATATTGATTCGTCATCCACGTTCTCCATTTGAGTTGTAACATTTGTCGAAGATAAATTGCATAGACGGCGATCATTATATAAATAAACGCAAGAGCCGTAAATTTTCCGATCAATGGCCAAAACAATTCCGATTGATAATTTTGCAGCGAATTATAAAATTCATTGTACCAATCATTTAATTGCACAAGAAGATAAACCATTGCGAAATTAAGCGCAATAACGATCGATAAAAGTCCTCTAGCTTTGAATTTTTCTTCAGAAGACCAATAACCTCTGAACAAATTCCAAAAGCCTTTAAATAAATTTTGTTTCATTTGATCACCTCGCAATAATTATAAGTTATTTTGTCAACATTAAAAAACTTTCAAGCAATTTTATTGAGAAAAAAATTTAATTGATCAATTTAATTATAATCAGTCGATCGAATGAAGGTGAAATAAAAAAATTTCTTCGTATTGACAAAAATAATTAAACGTTGTAAAATATTTTTCGCTTTTGAAAAAATTTTTTATTGAGAGGAGGCAGTTGCTCAAGAAATTTTTGAAAGTTTTATTGAGTAACGATAATATATGCGTGTAAAATTGACTTTGGCTTGTAGCGAATGCAAAAATCGCAATTACAGAACGAACAAGAATAAAAAGAATGATCCTGACAAACTCGAATTTAAAAAGTATTGTAAGTTCTGCAAAAAGCACACCTTGCATAAAGAAACAAAATAATTGTGCTCTTGAGGCTTTTAAAAAAATATTCCGGAGGTGTGCTGATTGACGGAAGAGAAAGAAAAATCCGGCAATAGTCCTGTAAAATTTATCGAAGAAGTAAACAACGAAATGAAAAAAGTTTCTTGGCCGACGAAAAAAGAACTCACTTCATATACCGGCGTAGTTGGTCTTGCAGTTGTTATAGTTTGTGCTTTAATTTGGGTATGTGATACTATTTTTGCAAGATTGTTTCATATGTTGCTAAGATAAGAGGTAAATTTTATGGAACGAGAAGGCGTTAGAGCGTGGTATGTTATCCATACTTACTCTGGTTATGAAAATAAAGTTAAAATGAACCTTGAAAAGAAGGTTGCATCTCAAGGGTTAGGCGATGTAATTTTTGATGTAGTAGTTCCAATGCACACGGAAACTGAAGTTAAAGATGGCAAGAAAAAAGTCGTTCAGCGAAAAGTTTTTCCAGGTTATGTGTTGGTAAATATGATCGTCAATAATTATTCGTGGTATGTTGTCAGAAATACTCAAGGCGTAACCGGTTTTGTCGGCTCTGAAAAAGATCCTATTCCACTTACTCAAGAAGAAGCAGACAGAATTTTAAAATCTCCGCAAGAGGATTCAGATGGACTTTCAGGTAAATTTAAAGTTAATGATCGAGTTCATATAAATTCTGCTTTGTTCGGTGATTATATCGCTACAGTTAAGGAAATTGACAACAGCAAAGGTCGAGTAGTTGTTTTAATTGAAGGTAAACCGATCAGTTTAACTTTCGATCAAGTTGAGAAAGTTTAATCTTGTTAAAAAACGTATTGACATTAAAAAGTTAAACGTTTAATATTATCAAAGCCAACGAAAGAAGGTGAAACAATGGCAAAGAAAGTAGCTAAAGTAGTCAAGTTGCAAGTTCCGGCCGGCAAGGCAACACCGGCTCCACCGGTAGGTCCTGCGCTCGGTCAAGCTGGCGTAAACATTATGGCTTTCGTCAAAGAATTTAACGATCGTACAGCGCAACAGGCAGGCTTGATCATTCCGGTTGAAATTTCAGTTTATGAAGATAGATCTTTCACGTTCATCACTAAGACACCACCGGCAGCAGTTCTTTTGAAAAAAGCCGCAGGTATTGATAAGGCTTCTGGTGAGCCGAACAAGAATAAAGTTGCAAAATTACCACGTGCAAAGGCTCAAGAGATTGCAGAACAGAAAATGAAAGACCTCAACGCCGCTTCTATTGAGGCAGCAACAAGAATGATCGAAGGTACTGCAAGAAGTATGGGTATTGAGATTGTTTAATTCTTAATGCTAATGTGGAAGATTTAATCGTTATTACCACGAGGTGAAAATTTTAATGGCAAAGAGAAGTAAAAAATATCGTGCAGCCGCTGAACTTCTGGAACAAGGTAAAACTTATTCATTAGTTGAGGCAGTTGATCTCGTCAAGCAAACGGCAAAAGCAAAATTCGATGAAACTATTGAAATGCACGTTCGCCTTGGCGTTGATCCAAAATATGCTGATCAACAAGTTCGTGGCGCAGTTGTTCTTCCTAATGGAACTGGTAAAACAAAAAGAGTTCTTGCTTTTGTAAAAGGCGATAAAGTTACTGAGGCTGAAAACGCCGGTGCTGATTTCGTCGGCTCTGATGAACTCGTACAAAAAATTCAAGGCGGCTGGTTTGACTTTGATGTTGCAGTTGCTACGCCGGATATGATGGGCGTTGTTGGTCGTCTTGGTAAATTGCTTGGTCCACGCGGTTTAATGCCTAATCCAAAACTTGGAACGGTTACGATGGATATTGCAAAGGCGATCGGTGAACAAAAAGCCGGTAAAGTTGAATATAGAACTGATAAACAGGGTAATGTTCATTGTCCGATCGGTAAAGCATCATTTGATAACGCAAAACTTGAGGAAAATTATCAAGTGCTTTTGGATACTCTCATTAAAGCTAAACCAACTGGCGCAAAAGGTCAATATGTAAAGTCAATTACACTTGCCGCGACTATGGGTCCCGGTGTGCCGGTTGTAATTACTCAATAATTGAAAATCATTATAATTAAATATTTGATTGACCATAGACAGCAGGCTCGACTTGTCGATTAAAGTGCCCGCCGAGGTCGGAAGCTATCTTTGCTTGAAAAAATTTTCTTCCGATTTTGGCTATGATCGGAAGTTTTTTAATGATCAGATTATCACCAATTTGAGGAGGTGAAATATCAAAAATGGCTGAAAAGAAACAAAAAGCCGGTTATGATTCAAAAGTAACCGATAAAAAGAAAGCTGTAGTTGCTGAATTAAAAGAGCAATTAACTACTTCAAAAGGCGCAGTATTAACGAGTTATAAAGGTTTAACCGTTGCAATGGATACTGAACTTCGTCGTGAACTTAGAGCAGCCGGAGTAACTTATCACGTTGTTAAAAATACAATGATGAACCTTGCGGCTAAAGAAGCAGGTCTTGAGGGACTTAATGATCACCTTGCAGGAACAACAGCACTTGCATTTTCAAAAGATGATGCGATTGCTCCGGCGAAAGTTATCTGCGGCTTTATGAAGAAGAATAAACTTGAAGACCCTGGTATTCTTACCGTTAAAGCTGGTCTTGTTGAAGGCAAAGTTATTTCTGATAAAGAAGTTAAGGCTCTTGCTAACTTGCCGTCAAGAGAAGAACTTATTGCAAAACTTCTTGGCAGCATGAATGCTCCGATTGCAAATACCGTTGGCGTTCTCAGTGCGATTATTCGCAATTTCGTTTATGTGGTTGATGCAGTTCGTGAGAAGAAAGAAAAAGAGAGTGCATAATTAATTAAGAATTTAGAATGCAGAATGCAGAATTAAAATGGATTCTTAGTTAAAAATTTTTTGAATTAATATGAATATTGGAGGAATAAATAATGACTAAAGAAGAAATCATGCAGGCTATTGAAAGCATGACAGTTTTGGAGCTTAGTGAGCTCGTTAAGGCTATGGAAGAAAAATTTGGCGTATCAGCAGCAGCACCGGTTGCAGTTGCAGCAGCAGGCGCAGCTCCGGCAGCAGCAGCTGAAGAAGAGAAGACTGAATTTGATGTCGTTCTTAAAGAAGTTGGCGCAGAGAAAATCAAAGTCATTAAGGCTGTTCGTGAAGCTACTGGTCTCGGACTCAAAGAAGCTAAGGCTCTTGTTGATGGTGCTCCGGCAGCTGTTAAAGAGAAAGTTTCTAAAGCTGATGCTGATGCTCTCAAGGCTAAACTTGAAGAAGTCGGCGCAACTGTCGAACTTAAGTAATTTTTTCAAAACACAATTAATATCAATATCCCAGTACAATTTTCATTTTAGTTTATTTTAATAAAAAAGTGCTTTCGATTACTTTTAAAAAGTTTTCGTCAGCACTATTTTTTTAGTACGAATTAAAATCAACATTATTTCTTAATTTGATCGCCTCACCAACGTGAACATTATCAATAACTTCTGAACTTTCAAGATCAGCGATCGTTCTTGCAACTTTTTTAATTCGATCATATGAACGAGCTGATAAACTTTTTTTCTTGTAGACTAATTCTAAAAGTTCCTCAGCTCTTTCCGTCGTAGGACAAAATTTATCGATCAAAGCGTGATTCATCTGAGCATTACAAAATAATTTGAAAGGCTTTAATCTTTCCTGTTGAATTTCTCTTGCAGCAGTAACACGTTTTCTGATCTCCGCTGAAGATTCACTTTTGCGTTTTGACGCTAAATCTTTATACTCAACTTTCGGGACACGAATATGAATATCAATTCTATCAAGCAGCGGCCCGGAAAGTTTTCTAGTATATCGCTTGATCTCTTGCGCCGAACAATTACAAGCGTGATCCGGATCACCATACCAGCCGCAAGGACAAGGATTCATTGAACAGATCAAAATTATATTTGAAGGATATGTTAAGGACGCATTAACACGAGAGATTGTAACTTGTCTTTCTTCAAGTGGCTCCCGTAAAGCCTCAAGAGTTGCTTTGCCGAACTCAGGAAATTCATCAAGGAATAAAACGCCGTTATGTGCAAGCGTAACTTGTCCGGGACGTGGAATTGTTCCGCCGCCGATCATTGCCGCAGTTGATGCATCGTGATTAGGATTTTGAAACGGTCTTTTAGTGATCAAACCGCCATTAGCTCCAAGTTTACCTTCAATGCTGTAAATTTTCGTAACTTCTAAAGCCTCTTCGGGTGTAAGTTCCGGCAAAATTGAATTGACACGTTTAGCAAGCATAGTTTTACCTGATCCCGGCACGCCTACCATTAAGACATTATGACCACCGGCAGCAGCGATCTCAAGTGCACGTTTCGCCAAAAATTGTCCTTGTACGTCAGAAAAATCATCTTGAAATTCGCTGATCGGCTCTTCCGTTACAATTTCAGTTTTAACAGCCTTGCTCATATCTTCATAGCCTTGCAAGTATCGAACTAACTCGGTTAAATTTGCCGGTGCATAAATTTCAATTCCGTCGACTAATAAAGCCTCATTTGCATTGTCTTTTGAAACAAAAAACTTTTTGAAACCACGATCACGAGCCGTTACAACCATCGGTAAAATTCCTCTGACTCCACGAATTCTTCCTTCAAGTGATAATTCAGCGGCAAATATACAACCTTGCAAATGTTCTTTCGGAATTGCTCCTTGTGCGCTTAATAATCCTATTGCGATCGGAAGATCAAGCCCGGAACCTTCTTTTTTGATATCTGCAGGTGCTAAATTGATCGTGATCTTCTCTGCTCTCAAAAGTAACATTGAATTTTTTATCGCCGTTCTGACTCGTTCTTTCGATTCACGAACTGATGCCGCCGCTAATCCAACAATTTCAAATGATGGCATTCCATTACTGCTGTCAACTTCAACGGTTATGATCTGTCCGTCAATTCCAAAAGTAGTTGCTCCGAATGTTCTTGCAAACAAATTTATCATCACCTTAAAAATTTTTTTTTGATTATAACAAACAACAACATTGAAGGCAAACGATTTTATCAATGAGACAATCGATCTAATTTTATAAAATTCGTTTGACACGGTAATTTTGAATTATAAAATTTTGTCTTTAATTTAATTGGACTATGAAAAATGTGTTTTGCTTGCAAATTCTTTCGACGAATTATAAAATTTAATTGAAATAAAAAGTCACCAAAAAATATTTTTAGGAAGGTGAGACGAATGAGCGAGAACAAAAGCGGCGTTCAAGAAGCAATGCAGAAATTTGGACGCTTTCTGAGTGCAATGGTTATGCCGAACATCGGTGCATTCATTGCTTGGGGTTTCATTACAGCTTTATTTATTCCGGCCGGCTGGTTGCCGAACGAATCACTTGCAGAACTTGTTGGTCCTATGGCTAAATGGTTATTGCCACTTCTGATCGGTTTTACCGGCGGCGAAGTTGTTTATGGACATCGCGGCGGTGTCGTCGGAGCGATCGCAACAAGTGGTATTATTGTTGGAACTGATATTCCAATGTTTATGGGCGCAATGATTATGGGTCCGATCGGCGGCGTTGTGATCAAAAAATTTGATGAAGCGGCGCAGGATTCGATCCCCGGCGGCTTTGAAATGTTGGTAAATAATTTTTCAGCCGGTATTCTCGGTGGTGCGCTTGCAGTTTTGGCTTATGAAATCGTTGGTCCATTAGTTTTAGGTTTAACGGAAGTTTTGAGAAGTGCTGTTGCAGTGATCGTCAACGCCGGAATGTTGCCGCTTGCGTCAGTTATAATTGAACCGGCAAAAATTTTATTCCTCAACAATGCGATCAATCACGGTATCTTCACTCCGCTTGGTATGCAGCAAGTCCAGGAACTCGGTAAATCAATGTTCTTCTTGCTTGAACCGAATCCGGGTCCAGGTTTAGGCGTTTTGTTAGCTTATACACTTTTTGGAAGCGGATCAGCTAAAGCCTCTGCACCAGGTGCGATCATTATTCATTTCTTCGGCGGTATTCACGAAATTTATTTTCCGTATGTATTAATGAAACCGACTTTGATTCTTGCAGTTATCGCCGGTGGTGTAAGTGGTGTTGCAGTACTTTCAATGTTTGACGGCGGCTTGATCGCACCGGCGGCTCCGGGATCATTTATCGCTGTTATGGCGATGACTCCTCCAGGTGGTTACTTTGCTAATATTGCAGCGATTGTTGTTGCAGCCGGTGTAAGTTTTGCAGTCAGTTCCATTTTCATTAAAGCAACGGCTAAAGCTGATGAAGAAGATTCACTTGCTGAGGCGCAAGCTAATATGAAGGCAATGAAAGCGGCTTCAAAAGGCGTTGAGACTGAAAAACAAGTTGAAGGTAAAGACATTAAATTTATCGTTTATGCTTGTGATGCCGGTATGGGATCAAGTGCATTAGGTGCAGCGGCTCTTCGTAAAAAATTGCATAAAGATGGTTATAATAATATCACGGTTAAAAATTTTGCGATCGGATCAATTCCTAAAGATGCACAGATTGTTGTTTCGCACGAAAAGTTAGCACAAAGAGCGATTGACGATTCGCCGCAAGCTGAACATATTTTTGTACAAGACTTCACAAGAAATAATGTCTATGATATGATAAGTGCAAGATTGAAAGGTGTCACAACAACTGAAGCACCTGCTGAAGCTGCGCCTGAAGAGAAAGTCAAAGAAGGCGTTCTGCTTATGGAAAATGTTGTTGTCGGTTGCAAGTCAGTCAGCAAAGAAGAAGCGATTCAAGCTGCCGGTGAAAGATTATTCAAGAGTGGATATGTTGAAAAGCCTTATATTGAAGGAATGCTTGCTCGTGAACGTGATATTTCAACTTATATCGGTAAAGGTATTTCAATTCCGCACGGTGAAAACGCTGTTAAGCAGTACGTTAAGAAATCCGGTATCGTTGTAATGCAATATCCTCAAGGCGTTCAATTCGGTGATAACGTTGCACATTTGATCGTTGGTATCGCCGGCAAGGATAACGATCATTTAGCGATTCTTGCTAACATTGCAATGACTATGGACGAATGTTCCGACGAAGAATTGAATAATCTCTACACTACGAAAGATCCAAAAGTACTTTATGATATGTTTACTAAAGGATAAGGACTTAAGGCTGAGGGCTGAGGGCTTAAGGCTGAATGATTAGAGGAGGAAAATTTATGAAAAAAGCTGTACACTTCGGAGCCGGTAATATCGGTCGCGGCTTTATAGGATTATTGCTTAGCAAAGCCGGTTATCACGTTACTTTTGTTGATGTTGCCGCTCCGCTCGTTGATGATATTAATGCACTCGGAAAATATAACGTTCAAATTTTCGGTCGTGAAGATAAAATTCAAGTCGATAATGTCAGTGCGATCAATTCAAATGATCACCTTGATGATCTTCTTAATGCTATCGTTGAGGCTGATATTGTAACGACGGCGATCGGTCCGAACATTTTAAAATTCATTGCGCCGAATATCGCTAAAGGTTTAACTAAACGTGTTGCAACTAATCAAACGCCGCTGAATATTATTGCTTGTGAAAATATGGTCGGCGGATCAACTGTTCTGAAAAATTTTGTCTATGAAAATTTGAATGATGAAATTAAACCAACGATTGATAAATTGATCGGTTTTCCTGACGCAGCGGTTGATCGAATCGTTCCGGCGCAACATAATGATGAAAAATTACTTGTTAAGGTCGAAGAGTTTTCAGAATGGGACGTTGATTCAAAAGGCTTTGTCGGTGAACGTCCGCAGATCGCAGGAATGACAATCGTTGATAATCTTAGTGCTTACATTGAAAGAAAACTTTTCACCGTCAACACCGGACACGCTTCAATCGCTTATCTTGCATATCAAAAAGGTATCAAGGACATTGCAGAGGCAATGAGAGATATAAATATTGTTGAGATGGCAAGACGTGTTTGGAAAGAAACCGGCGAATTGCTGATTGAAAAATATAATTTTGATCCTGAAGTTCACGGTGAATATGTCAAGACGGCTGAAAAAAGATTTTCTAATCCTTATCTTTCTGATGAAGTTACAAGAGTTGCACGTGGACCGAAGAGAAAACTTAGTGCAAAAGATCGTTTAGTATCACCTGCAACTCAACTGATCGAACGTGGTAAAAAGCCTGAGGCACTTGCAAGCGTTATCGCGGCGGCTTTGAAATTTGATTTTGAAGGCGATCCTGAAGCTGTCGAAGTACAAAATTATATCAAAGAAAATGGTATCGAATCAGCAATAACTCATTTCACCGGCATTGAAGAAGGCACTGAGCTTTATAACCTTATTTGTGACAATATTTAATGTGCAATGACTAATGGGCAATGTGTAATGATCACAATTCTTAATTACCAATTACACATTACACATTACCAATTAATAGCGGTAATTCATTTAATGATGAGCCGCTTTTTTGTTGACTATAAATCTTTGCTTTGTTAAAATGAATGTCGATCAAAAAATTTTTTTAATTGAGGTGTTGTTAAGAATGTCAGAAGAGAAAAAAGATCAAAAGCAATCCGTATGGAGCACTTATTCAAACGTCGATAAAGTTAAACTGGAACGACTCAACGCCGGTTATATTGATTTTCTGAGTAATTGCAAAACGGAACGTGAGAGCGTCAAGGAAACGATCAAGCAAGCTGAGGCAGCCGGATATAAAAATCTTGCTAAAGTTAAAATCGTTAAGCCCGGCGATAAAATTTATTTCGTTTGTATGAAAAAATCGATCGTCCTGTTCAATGTTGGAACTGATCCGATCGAAAATGGTTTAAAAATTCTCGGTGCTCATATTGATACTTGTAGACTTGATCTGAAACAAAATCCACTTTATGAAGATGGCGGCTTTGCACTTTTCGACACTCATTATTACGGCGGCATCAAAAAATATCAATGGGTAACTTTGCCGCTTGCATTGCACGGTGTCGTAATTAAAAAATCCGGTGAAGTTTTAGAAATTAATATCGGTGAAAGTGCTGATGATCCTGTTTTTTGTGTAACTGATCTGCTGATTCACTTATCACAAGAGCAAATGGAAAAGAAAGCATCAAAAGTTATCGAAGGTGAAAAGCTCGACATTTTGATCGGAAATTATCCATTAAAAGACGGCGACAAAGAATCAGTAAAAGCAAATATTATTAAATTACTCAAGGATAAATATCAAATCGACGAAGAAGATTTTTTGAGTGCAGAACTTGCATTAGTTCCTGCAGGTCGTACTCGTGAATTAGGTTTAGATCGTTCGATGATTCTCGGTTATGGTCAAGATGATCGCGTTTGTTCTTATACTTCGCTTGTTGCAATGCTTGAGGCTGATCAAACGCCGAAACGTACAAATTGTTGTTTACTTGTCGACAAAGAAGAGATCGGCAGTTACGGCGCAACCGGTATGAATTCACATTTCTTTGAAAATGCACTTGCTGAATTGATGAATGCCGCCGATCAATATAGTGAATTATCTTTGCGTCGTGCATTGAGAAATTCAGTTATGCTTTCGTCTGATGTTTCAAGTGCTTTTGATCCGCTTTATGCTTCAGCTTACGACAAGAAAAATGTTGCATATCTCGGTAAAGGTATGGTATTTAATAAATTCACCGGTGCACGTGGAAAATCCGGCAGTTCTGATGCTAATGCTGAATACGTTGCAAAGTTGAGAAATGCACTTGATAAAAATAATGTTCACTATCAATTCAGTGAATTAGGCAGAGTTGATCTCGGCGGCGGCGGAACAATCGCTTATATGATGGCGAAATATAATATGGAAGTCATTGACAGCGGTGTTGCAGTTTTAAGTATGCACGCACCTTGGGAAGCAACTTCAAAGATTGATATTTACGAGACAAAGAAAGGTTATTCAGCATTTTTAGCGGAAATGTAAATTTTTAATTTTCAACAAAAAAATTAAGCATAGATGATCAAATTCATCTATGCTTTTTTAATTTAAAAATTTTATACTTTCAGAATAAACACCTTCATCCGTGTTTCATCACTAACGGTCAACCTAATCCTACCGGCGTTTTATGGAGTTGTGGCGTGTATAGCATTAATTCTGAAAACAAACCTAAACTAAAATATTCAGGTATTGTCAAAAAAGCCGAAACTTATAACGCTGATCCTTTCAATATTTATGATTATCATTTTATTGTTCGTTTAATGCTTATCGAAGCCGGTCACATAAGTTTACAAAACGTTTTTAGTACTAATCGAAAAAATGGTTCTAATGTTGATACAGATTCTGAAACTCAAAATGAAATTTCGTCTGATGAAATTCCTATTCCTGAAGAACTTGACGGCTTGCCTGAAGATTTAGCTCGTTCCGTTTTAAAAAATGCTGATTCTTCTGATGAGGACGATTCTTCACAAGAATTTGAAAACAATTCAGATGATCAGAGTGAACAAGTTGATCAACAAAATGATACTGAAAACATTGACGATGCTAAAGTCCCTTATTCTAAACTCCGTGAACAAGCTGAAAAAGCTAGAATTGCTGAAGAACAACTTGCGGCTTATAAAAAACGGTTCGGTGAGCTAAATCAATCTCAACCTTTTGAACAACCTCAGCAACCTCAACAACAAATTCAAACACCTAAACCTCAACCTTTATCCGAAGAAGCTGTAGAAAAAATCAAATCTGCCATTCATACAGGAGCTTTGCAATTAAGTGGACTTTCTCAAGATGAAGTTGATGGTATTGATTATATGGATGATGACGATCCGCGTCGTGGGCGTTGGCATTATGCTCAAAAATTAGCTGAAAATACTGTTATGCAAAATATCGTTGCTGCTCAAATTGCTGATCAACAACGTGAACAACAAAAAGCAACTTTAAATGAAAATGCAATTAATGAATTCAATGACTTTGTTGCTAAACAGAAAACCGCTAAAAATTTTCCCGAGATCGCTAAATTCGCCATCAATGATTTTTTCAATTCACAATCAGAAGTCGAAAAACAAATAATTTTTGAGGCTAATTGGCGGCTTGACAATCAAGTTGCTACTCCAGCTGATCTGGTTCTTATTCGTGATTATTTCACTAGAGCTAAAGCTGTTTTCGATCGTCAACAAAAAAAATCTCAACCTAAACCGAAAACTAAACCACTTTTCCCACGTTCTAATCAAGTTGGCGGTTCTTCGGGTAATGGCGGCGGTTTTTCTAATTCTTCTTTAGAGCATATGCTACGCAACAATAATTGGAACAAAATCCCACCTGAATATAAGAAAAAATTACTTGGTCTTTAATCCAGAAAGAAGGTTTTTATTGTGAAATTTAATATTCAACGCTTTGCTGATTCTTCTGTTAGTGCTGTTGCTCCGTCTTTAGTCCAACAGGCTTGGGCGGAACATTGTTGGGAATCGGGTTTTAACAAATCATTCTTTAAAAAATTTACCGGCGAAAGTCCAACTTCTATCATTCAAATTAAAACGGAACTTCGCAAACGTGCTGGCGATACTATTAATATTCCTTTGTTAATGCCGCTAACTGGCAACGGTGTTACCGGCGATAATATGCTTGAAGGCAACGAAGAACAACTCATTTATCGTGATTTCTCTGTTACTATTGATCAACTTAGAAACGGTGTCCGCATTGAAGGCAAAATGGAGGAACAAAAAACAACTATTAATATGCGTAAAAATGCTAAAACTGCTCTTTCTGATTGGCTCGCTACCACTATCGATAAGAAATTTTTCAGTGCTCTTTCAGATTCCCCTTCTAACGATAGAATTATTTTCGGCGGTACTGCTACTTCTGAAGCTGGTATCGGTGCTAGTGATGTTTTTACAGCTGACTTGATCGGTAAAGCTAAACGCCTTGCCTGTGAAGACGAAAATACTATGGTTAAACCTGTGAAAATTGATGGCGTTGATACTTACGTTTTAATCCTTGATCAATGGCAAACTCGCGATCTTATGAATGATACTAAATGGCTTGAAGCTCAACGTTTTGCTAATGTTCGTGGTAACAAAAATCCTATCTTTACCGGCTGTTTAGGTATGTATGATGGTGTCGTTGTCCACACCTGTAACCGTATTTTACGCACTACTACCGGTTCTAGTGGTACAAAAGTTGATCACGCTCTATTCTTAGGTCAACAAGCGCCGTTTTCGCTGTTGCTAATTCTCCTACTTGGGTTGAAGATACTTTTGACTATGGTAACAAAACTGGTTTCTCTTTCGGTCGTATTTTCGGCATTAAAAAATCTCAATTTAAATATGATGGAATTAATTACACTGACTTTGGTTGTATCAACGTTTTAACTGCCTCACCCGAAGATTAATTGAGGTGGTTACGATGACTGATGATCAAAAAAAGAAAATCATTACTCTTGCTAAATTAGATCGTTACAACAAAAATGTTATCGAAACTATGAGTGAAGTAACTGTTTCTTTGTTGAACAATTTTAATGTTTCAGCGGCTGCAACTCTTATTCTTCCGACTTCTGATACCGGCGTTATTCATTCTCTTTGGCTTGATGATTCGGAGTGATTAATATGAAACTTAATTATAGACATTACGAGCGTTACACGAAGGTTTTATTACACTTTGACGACGACAACGAGCCTTTCAAAGATGAATGCGGTAATACGTGGACGGCTTACGGTTCACCAACAATCGGAACTACTAATGCTAAATTCGGCAAGGCTCTTACAACAAGCGGCAATTCTTATCTGAAACTTGACGGATCTATCACTATTGGTGGTAAAAATTTTACTATTGACTGCTGGAATTATGTATCCTCCGGCAATTATCCTGCGCCTTTCTCGCTTTTCGCCTACGATAATAACGACACTACCGAAGCTATTAATCTTTTCACTTATCACTCAGATAAGGATACTGGGCGCATTTGTATTAACAAAACTTGGGTGAGTTTAAAGGCTGATTATCGAAACGCTCTTCATCATTTCGCTTTGGTTTATCAGCATAGTCTGAATCTTGTTACCATTTATGTTGACGGAGTGAAAGATGCTTCGTTGTCAATAACCGTTAATAGAATTGCACGGTATTTGAAAGTTGCCAATACTAATAATAACACTGCGGGTTGTTTTACTGGTACTGTTGATGAATTTAGAATTACTGACGGTATTGCTCGCTGGACTGAAAACTTCACACCTCCGACTTCACCTTGTATTTTGAGTGAAGATAAATTTCTTGTTGTTGATTCTTGCAAACTCTATTCTATTCCGCCTAATAAGCCGCGTGTTGTCCTTGACTTAGCGAATAATCAGAAGTTGTATAGTGCTGTTGTGCCAGCAACTTTAAACAAGTGCGCTGATGAAAACATTGTCGCTCTTCTTCATTTCGATGAATCAACTACTAAAGATGAATTAGATAACACGTGGCAGGTAAACGGATCACCAACACTGACGACTGAGACTGTTAAATTCGGGTCTTCTGCGCTTGATCTTAATGGCGGATCAATTCAACTTAATAACCTCAATCTTAGTGGAGAGGCAACGATTGAAGGCTGGATTTATATGCCCGCGATTAGTGATGTTACTTTCTTTTCTGCACCTAATGATAAGTTTTCTATACAGTCTTTATATTCCGCATTAGGTGTGAAATATAACAATGCTGGTGGCGTATTTAGTGTAGCGTACCCGATTAATGAATGGTTTCATTTAGCTAAATCCGCTAATTCTATATTCTTAAACGGCGTTAAATCGTATGATGATGCATATCAAATACTTCAAACTCCTGTCACATCTTTAGTTATAGGAACCGGCAACTTCATCATTGACGAACTGCGAATAACAAATGAAACTCTTTACACCGCTGATTTTACGCCTCCAACTGCTCCGCTTAATCTTCAATACGAACAGATCGATAATCCGATCGCTAGCAAGATAAAATTTCCTCACAATGATCAAACCGTTGCTATTGCCTCTAAGAAGTATTTTGCTTGATACTGAAAGTTTTGGCGACGTTGAAATTTTGAATGTTTGGAATTATGATCTCGATAATCAAAGTACAAACAATCAGATAGTCAATATTTCGACGGACGGTCAACGTTTGACATTCGACGCACTTAAAAGCGGTAACGCTACTATCACTGTTAGAGTTAATGAAGACGCTAATTATGAACAATCAACAACAAAAACAATTTATATTCAATCTTATAATTCTTCTACTCTTGATGATTATTCGCCAAATAATATTTATCATATTTCTGGTTATGGTATTGCGCCTAACTTATTTAAAGTTGGTGATGTTACTGCCGACATTCCTATGAGTGGTCAAATTTCTGCAGGCGGTACTAAATTAAGTTCAAATTACAGAGCCGTCATTTTAGGCTTTAACCATAATCCGAGCATTGAAGGCAATAACACCATTCATTTTGCGCTTGGTCGTCATACTAATGGAACTGATATTGACTTTATTGATAACAATTATGGGGGTATGGCTACAAGCGGCTGGTATACTCAACACAAAAAGGCTTCTACTGCAAGTAATTCAGGCGGCTGGAATAGTTCAGGTATTCGTCAATATGTTTTGCCGAAATTTTTAAATGCTATGCCTTCTGAATGGCAAAATGTTATCAGAGCTTGCACTAAGTACACTGATAACACCGGCGGTACTTCCGGCTCCGCTTCTAATATGACTACTACAAGTGACAGCTTATGGTTGCTTTCACAATATGAAGTTGTTGGTTCAACAAGCACAGGCAATAATAATGCGGCTGAGGCTACTTATCAAATGCAATACGATTATTACAAATCACGCAATGGTGTTCGTTATAAGCACAATTCTACTTCTACTATGTGCAAATGGTGGTTTAGAACTCCTTCTACAAATAATGCTAAGGCTTATCGTACTTATCGATCTTCTACTTCAGTTGCTGCAGGTAGAGAAGCTAATTATTGCTATGGCATTGTTCCTTGTTTCGTCATTTAGTGAGGTGAGATTTTATGGAATTTGTTCAATTAATCATTCCTCTTATTTCTGCTGCTGCTACTTGCGTTATCGGCTATCTTTTCAGCAAACTCAAACGGCACGACGAACAACGCGAAATTGAAGAAAATCACCGGCTTGATGAAATCTCTAAACGTGATGAGGCTTTGCAAGCCGGTATTTTAGCTCTCTGTCGCGATCGTATTCTACAAGGTTATCGATATTACAAGCACAAAGGCGGTATTTCTGCTCAAGATTTAGAGACGATGAATAAACTTTACTCTGCTTATCATTCACTTGGCGGAAATGGCACTATCACTACTGTTTACGATAAGATTCAAGAATTGCCGTTGAAAGAAGG